>JAUWTC010000320.1 GCA_030609785.1 Holophagae bacterium | reverse complement strand
AGGTTGCGGTGGAGCATCGGCCCTCGGTCACATTTGGCGATTTGATGCGGCGGGCAGGTCGCTATGGCACGAGTTTCGTCCGGGCGCGACAGGTGGACCCCTCCATGCGCTACGCGGGCCTTGTGCGTGCCGGCTTTGTGGGCGTCGTCCTCGCGACTGCGGCCAGGGTCCTGTTGGACTGGGGGCGCCTGGTGCGGCATCGACGAGCGGCGGGGTTTTCCCTGTTCGAAGTCCCTGCGGCCGTAGCGGTACTGGCCCTGAGACGCCTGGCCTCCCTGCCGGCTGCAGTGAGAGCCGTAAGGGGCTGAGCGGCCCGGTCCCGAATATCGTCGCCAGAATTGTCGTTGCTCGCCGCCGCTGATCCTTTCCCTCCGACTTGCCTGCAACGCAGGCAGCGTCGATAATGGTCGTTCCATGAAGAAGGCCATACATTCCCTCCTTCACCGCGCCGGATACCAGCTGAGCCGATTTCCGTTTCATTCCCCCAGCTATCTTAGGCACACGGCACGTCGGCTTGAACACCTGGCAAGTCTGAGCATACCGGTCCAGGGGATGACGGTACTGGAGGTGGGCGCCGGCGTTGGAGATTTCAGCCACTATTACCTGGACCGAGGTTGCCGTATCACCATCACAGATGCCAGGAAATCCAACATTCATTACCTCAGGCAACGTTATCCTGGTGAGGATATCCGGATCTTGGACCTCGAAAAACCGGTGCCGCTGGCTGATGGACCATGGGACATCACGCATTGTTACGGTGTGCTCTATCACCTGGGGACTCCGGCCGATGCCTTGAAGTTTCTCAGCAGCCAATGTCGGCGCCTGCTGTTTTTGGAAACCCGGGTTTCCTTTGGGGACGAGATCCAAGCCAACCTCTTGTCGGAAGATTCGGGGATCCCTTCTTTGTCCTTCTCCGGAACAGGGTGTCGACCGACGCGCTCGTGGGTTTTTGGTGAACTCAAAAAACACTTTGAGTACGTGTATATACCCCTGACTCAACCCAATCACGATGATTTTCCCCTCGAGTGGCAGAATCCGGAAACGTATTCGGACACGACAAGGGCTATTGTCGTCGCGTCCCGCAGTGCGCTGAAAAATCCGGTGCTTTCGTCTGAATTGTTGGACCGCCAGTCAAGGCAAGATTAGACAAACCCTCGAACTGCTTCGAAATTTCCAAGCAAACCCGCAGGGTTACGGTGTCTGTCCCTCGGGCAGGTTCGAGATGACCGATCGGAGTTTCGTTTGGGACGTTGTCCGAAGAGTCTCGACGACTTCGACTTCGATCGTCGTGCCGTCGTCCACCAACTCGAGGATGGCCCGACGAATGGCGGCACAATCGTCTTCGGTGTGACCTCCCGGCATCGTGACCATCACCCTGATGTAATCAACGGCTTCCTGCACGATCTGCCAGCGGCCGACGCCGAGGGCGTGATCGAGAACCAGGAAGAAGGGGTGTGGCGTCAGCTTTCGTCCCGAGCGCAAGATGATGAAGTCGCCGGCGCGACCGCGGACGGCCTCCATAAGGGGCATACCGCGTCCGCAGATCGGTTGCTCGCTCGAAACCCGGGCGACATCCCCCTGATCGTAGCGGATCAACGGCATCGTTCGACCGGTCAAGTTGGTGATGACGACCGAGGCATCTTCCCCGGGGAGGGCCGGGCAGCCGTCGGTGAGGAATTCGGTAACCACCGTATCGGAGCAGAGGTGGTAGCCGGGACATCGGGGACACTCCCACGCGATGACCGAGCCGGCCTCGTCCGACGCATAGATATCGACGACCTGTGAGCCGAGGGTCGTGGCCAGTTGCCGGCGGGCACCGTCGTCGAGAACGCCCGAGGTTGAGGTGACCAGCGGCACGTGAAGGTCGTTGGCGCCGGAATGCTCGAGAGCTTCCGCGAGGAGCTTCAGAGTCAGGGAATAGCCGTGGATCATGTGGGGGCGCCACAGTTTCAGAGCCTCAATCCATTTTTCCGGATGGTCACGGGAAAACAGGACCTCGGTCCGAAAGATGCCGAAGTTTTGGAACCACGAGCGTTTCCCCAGTCTCTCCGAACGGGATTGGAAGGTCGCCATTCGGTGCCAGGGTTTCATACCCCAGGCCATATAGACGCTCAGGAACGAAGGATTGACTGCCGAGCGGTCGGGGGCACGAAAGAGGATTTCCAGGGGGACACCGGTCGATCCGCTGGTGCGAGACCGTAAGCATTGATCGAGGTCGGTGCCTTCCGTGACCAGCTGGGCCTGCGGCGTGGATTGGAGCGCTTCCCGGGTAACGATCGGAAAGAGCCGAAGATCACCGGGAGTGTGCAAATCCGCCGGGGATACGCCTTCACGGTCGTAGAGGTCCCGGTAAAAGGGGACCGTGGCGTAGGCGTGATGCACCAGGCTTCGCAACGCCTTGAATTGGCGCCGCTCAAGGTCCTCTCTGCCCCGCCACTGGTTGCGAGACAGCTGTGCCAGGCTGACTATGCCGCGCACGATCGAATCACCTTTGGAAGTCGGTTCATTCACAGATGATAAACCCAACCCATCCAGACCTGTTAGGATGCCGCAGTATGAAATTCAGTCAACGCCTACCTGAGAGTATCGAGAGCGTGAAGCGGATCGGGAATCTGCCGCTGATCGGGCCGCGAGAGACGGAGCGCTTGATCGCCAAGGCGACCGAGCCTGCGGGGTTGACCGAAGACGAGATCGTAATCCTCCTCAACGGCCTCGAGGACTCAGAAAACGCCCGAGTCGTGCTGGAATTTTCCAGCACCTATTCCCGCCCTCGAGACGACGAAGTCTTTCTTCTGCCGCCGCTTTATGTTTCCAGCATCTGTGAGAACAAGTGTGCCTACTGTGATTTTTCTACCGGAGGTGGGGTTCGTTTGACCGCCGGGGAGTTCGGCGAGGAGGTCGATACCCTCCTCGGGATGGGGTATCGCAGTATTGAGCTGGTCAGCAGCCAGGATCCGGAGCTCTTTGTTCGTCAGACTCCGTTTGATCCCTCAGACCAGCGTTTCGACCTGGCTCCTACCGTTCGGTACTTCGAAATTCTCAAGGAGCGGATCGCGGCAGATGGCGGAGGCATGATCACCAGCAACATCCCGCCGGTGTGCGCCCGGGGTTTCGAAGACCTGAAGGGCGCCGGGTTGGACTGTTTTCTGGTCTGGCTGGAGACATTCGACCCTGCCCAGTATGCGCGATTGCATGTCAACACCGGGCCCAAGGGGCATCAGGGCTATCGCCTGGACTCCTTCGAGAGGGCGCTTGAGGCGGGCATCGCTCATGTTGCCGGAGGGTTCTTGAAGGGCCTCCACGATTGGCGCAAAGAAGAGGCCATTCTCTATCTCTTCGACCGTCATTTGAAAGAACGCTGGGGTAGAGGTTTCTCGATCATCGGAAGCCCACGGGTCAAGGGTCGGTTTCTCGGCTCGATGGCGATCAGGGACAACCTTGTCACGGACGAAGAGTATGAGCTGAATATCGCCCTCGACCGGGTGCTCTTCGACGGAATTCTATGGCTCCAGACGAGAGAGAGCTTGGATTTCAACCGGCATTTGATCAACACCTATGGTGGCGGTGTCGTTTTGACCCTTACGAGTTCCACCGCGCCGGGGGGATATTCGAAGCCTCAGAAGACGCACGCGCAGTTTCCGGTCTTCAGCCAGGACCACGTCCGCGCCGTATCTCAGCTCGAAGAGGACGGGTTGACCGTCCATTATGCCTGGGATGCCGCTGACCTCAGCGAAGCTCAGAGGGAGTGACCCCGCCGAGCCGGAACCAAAGAGTTCGGCCTCGATTGTTAGAAGGATTTCGAGGATAAGTCGCTAAGAGTTCGCCCCGGCCCCAACCATCTCCGACACTATCGACCGAATCTCTCCAATCAGGTGGGGCCGCATCGCGAAGACCGCCAGAACCAGGGCCGCTACCGAGGGCATCAGGAGTCCGAAGAGAGATCCGATGCTCGGCCCGGTCAAGCTGTCTGGAAAGAAGAACCGGGCACCCAGGGCTGTTGCGGCAAACGCGCACAGACCGACTGCGGGAACCGACAGCGTTGAGAGGACTGCCCGGATCCGGAGGCCGGTCATTCGTGAGGCCAGGACAATGTTGATCGGGGCGAAGACGAGGGCGGCGAGGCTCTCGGCGGCACAAACGGCTGTCAGACTGACGTGGGCCGCGGCGAAGAGCAGGCCCACGGTGATGACTGTTCGGATCGTGGTGAATCTCAGCAACAGGCCGGT
>JAUWTC010000456.1 GCA_030609785.1 Holophagae bacterium | reverse complement strand
GCGGCCAGGCAGGCGTCGAAGGCCGCAGCTTCGCGCCACTGCTCAATGGCCTCCGAGTCATACCGGCCGCTGGCCAGCAGGAGGCGGAGGCCAGTCTGTGCGACGTCGCGGGCCGCCGACATCGCATGGAGGCGGGCGCAGACGGTGAAGAACTCCGAATGCGGGCTGGAATCCCCGGCGGCCTTGAGGGAGAGCTGAACGGCTGTCTCGACCTCGGCCGCAAGTCGTGCCAGTTCGAACATCGCCCACTGTTCACGGGGCAGTTTGGTCGTGTGGCTCAACATGAACAACTCCGCCAGAGCCTGGGCAGCCAGGGCGGCGGCCTCACCGGTTGTCGAACCTCGGTCCTCCTGTGCCATTTTCCGATAGAAATCACCCTTTGACCTGACGGCCATGCGCCATCGATGCGTTCCGATGATGCTCTGGAGGATTTCCGAAGTGCCCTCATAGATCGTGGTGATTCGGACGTCGCGGCGGATCTTCTCGACCTCGTATTCGTGGGTGTAGCCATAGCCGCCGTGGGCCTGGATGGCCGCGTCGGCGGCCTCATTTCCGGCCTCGGTGGCGAAGAGCTTGGCGATGGCCCCTTCGACCTGCAGGCCTTCTTCGCCGCCGTCGAGGCGCCGGGCGATCATCTCGCAATAGGCCCGCGCGGCCTCGAGCCGGAAGACGTGCGGTACGATCAACTTGTGGGTGAAGCCCTGCTTTTTGAAGAGGATCTCTCCGAATTGCATCCGTTCGTGGGCGTATTGGATCGCCCGGTCGAGGGCCTCTTCACCGGCGCCGAGGCCGAATGCGGCGACCATCAACCGGGTGAAACCGAAGACCGCATTGGCCTGGTTGAGGCCGTGGCCCTCTTCGAGTCCTATCAACTGGTCGGCGGGAACTTCGACGTCCTCGAAGATCACTTGGGTCGTATTGGAGGCGCGGATACCGTGCTTGACCTCATGGCTTCCGACGTTGAGCCCGGCGGCCGACCGTTCGACGACGAAAAATGAGGGGCCTCCCGGTGTCTTGGCCAGGACGGTATAGAGGTCGGCGACACCGCCGTTGGTGATGAACTGCTTGGTTCCGGTGATCCTGTATGTGTTCACCGTTCCCTCGGCGTCGGTGACCGGTTCGGCGACGGTGGCGAGCGAAGCGACATTGCTGCCTGCCGCAGGTTCGGTCACCGCGTAACCGACGATCATCCCCTCGTCAGCAATGCGTGCAAGCCAGCGCTGTTTTTGCTCAGGCGTTCCCCCTACGATGATCGGGTCGACGCCCAGGGCGATGGCGAGAAAGGCCGTGGCGACACCGAGGTCGATCCTGGCCATCTCCTCGGAGACCCTGAGTAGGTCGCGGCCGCCGCCTCCCAGACCCCCGACATCTTCCGGGAGAAACAGGAGATGGAGTCCGACCTCGGGTCCGAGCAGTTCCTGCATCAAATCGGTGGGGAAGATGTCTTCCGCATCGAGGCGCAACCGGGTCTCGGCGTCCAACTTGCGTTCGGCAACTGTCTTGAGTGTTTGCAATACGAAGTCGAGGCTCTCGTCGTCGAGGCCGGTGGTCTGCTGTTCGAGGGTCATGAGTCACTCCTGTTTTCCCGGTGGACCGGGGAAGGCATTATCCACGATTCTGGGAATCGGTGTCATTGGGTCACGCAGGAATTGCCACAAACAGGCACAAAAAGGCACAAAAACGCACGAAGAAAGGAGGAACACAATTGAACCGCAAAGAACGCGAAGGCCGCAAAGGAAACGCAAAGAAAATATTGAAAATAAAACCCTTAGCCCTCTTCGCGTCTTGGCGGTTCAAAACTAGACCATGGGTTTATCGGTGGCAGCCCTCCATCCTGGATGGTCTTGCACGCGGGTGAGCTGACAGCGCTACGGCGTTTGCGCCGTAGCCTTGACTCCCATGCCGTGATTGTAGACCAGGGCGCCGCCGTGATCGGCGGTCAGTCCAGCGAGGAACACAACGGCAAAGGCAGCAACGATGGCCGCCAGGCGAAACAGTCCGAGCTGAGTCCTTGTGTCCTTGCGGGACAACCATGCAACGAAAAGCCGAAACGCGGTCAGTCCGACGATGGCCGCCATGGCGTAGAGGCCCAGATCCTGGTGCTCAGAAAGGGCAGCCTGGCCGGCTCCCGGCATTGACCACATCGCGTCGGCAGCCCTCAGGCCGCTGAACCATGCTGCGACCGCTCCCATCGCAGCCAGACAGTAAAGCAGGGCCGCCCCGTGATCCAACCACCTCCGTTTTCTGGAGATCAGGGCCGACAGATCGAAGAACAGCGCCGTTACCAGCAGGGCTAGGGGAAAGTGCACCACCGCAGGGTGCAGATTCGGTAGCGATATTCCAGCGAGCAGGGTTTCGGGCATGGCGATACTCCTACTCCTCGCCCTCGTCATCGCCGGCAAAGTCAACAAACTGCATCCACTTGACGTCCTTCCAGAGCGTATGTTCTTCATCGGGGGCGCCGGCATCGGCGATGTCAACACCCAGTTCGTCCAGCAGGGTGCCGGTCGCCACCCGGTAT
>JAUWTC010000020.1 GCA_030609785.1 Holophagae bacterium | reverse complement strand
GCTGTATCTCGGTGCAGCGGATCATCGTCCACGAGGCCATCTACCTACAGCTTCGGAGATTCTTGAAGCAGGCAGCCGAAGATCTGGCCACCGGCGACCCGGCCGACGAAGCGACGGTCTGCGGACCGCTGATTGATGAAGCCAACGCCGAGAGGGTCGAGGACTGGATCCGTCGAGCGACGGATTCCGGCGGACGCATCGTCAGCGGCGGTCGGCGTTCGAACTCAGTCATCTCACCGACCCTGCTCGAGGAGGTTCCGCACGACCAGCCGGTCGTGGCCGACGAAGTCTTTGGCCCCGTTGCCGTGCTGGATGCCTTCGAGGATTTCTCCCAGGCCCTCAACATGGTCAACGACTCCCGCTACGGCCTCCAGGCCGGCATCTACACCTCCGACATCAACAAGATCCAAATAGCATGGGAGACGATCGAAGCCGGCGGCATCATTCAGGGCGACGTGCCGACCTGGCGTTCCGACCCCATGCCCTACGGCGGCGTCAAGGACTCAGGAACCGGCCGCGAGGGGCCGCTTCATACCTACAGGGAGATGACGGAAGAGCGGCTGTTGGTGTTGAAACGCTAGAAAGCTCGGACGCTGGGACGCTGAGTGGGAGCGCACGACTCCGATCGTGCATCGTGACGCTGAGCAGCTGGAAGCCGGGAGGCAGGGCAAAAGGACAAATGAACCGCAAAGGCGCGAAGAACGCAAAGCGGAAAAATTGAACCACGAAGACACGAAGAGCACCAAGAGGATTGGAATGAGGAAGACTCCGATGGGATCGCGGGCAGGCACCGGTGCGTTGCTAACGCTGATCTTCGTAAATATCCAGAGCCACTCTGCTTGGATCGTCCGGGTCGTACTTCATCGGGAGGATCTCTCCCGGCTGAATCCGAGGAATCCACAGGATTGAGATCAAAGCCTTGGTTTCAGCCTCGTATGGCTCCATCCCTTCCGCATGAATCTCGAGAAGAAATCCCACCACCGGGTTGTTGTTGATCCGAACACCTGTTTCCCAGATTTTGAGAACTCTCCCTTGTGCCGGGAGACCGTTCGCCCGAACATCTCCGGCGATATCCTCGCCGGAATACGAATCGACCATCGAGGAGATGCAACCGACCGACATACAACCGGCGATCACCACAACGACCAGGGTCGCCCTGTGAAGAGTCATCAATATCCCTCCAGCCCACAGTCCCAGTGGAACAGATCTTTCCCTTGTTGCGCCTCTGTGTTCATCTTGCAGCTATCTCATGAAATTTGCAATCGACCGCGACCTGCGGACGTGGCGGAAGACCGAGGTTCAGATCCAGGGGCAGGGACAGCCGGCGCCGTCTGCTTCAGATGACAGCGGCAAGTTCGGCGCCCGGGGCAGCGGCCGGCCCACTGTCGCTGAACCCGTCGGCTGACGCGGCCGCTGCCCCTGATTGCCGTCCCCAGCCCACGCTACCCGCTTCGCGGGCCCGAGCCTGTCGGCTTGGCCCTGCCGCTGACCCAGCCCCGGTCACTGAGGTCACTGAGGTCACTGATGAACAAAATTATCAAACGCGCGAAGCGCGAATAGCCAGGAGCGTGGCCGGATTGGCCCTCACGCCGTCCTGGCACCTCAATGCAAACATCTGAGGGCCAATACGGACCTCGCTCCTGGCTCCTGCCGTCATGTTCCCAATCTCGAGACTTCTCATGGATAATGGACCCATGGCAAATCAGGATCACCTTGCACACCTCAGGTCAGGCGATTGGAATGCCTGGCGGCAGGCACACCCTACCCTGGCGCCCGATTTGATCGACGCGCCGCTGGCAGGGACCGACCTCCGCGGCCTCAATTTCGAAAAGGCCCATCTGCGGGGCGTCGACTTCTCGGGCGCCCGCCTTGAGGGCGCCAATCTGTGTCGCGCTTCGATTGAAGGCGCCCGGTTCGAAGGCGCCTCGTTGATCGGCACGATCCTCGACCACGTCCACCTGGACTTCCTGGACCTCTCCGGCCTCAACCTGTCCGGGGCCTCGTTGGTCGGCGCCTCCTTCCGGGGCGTCGTACTTGCCGAGGCCGATCTCACCGGCGCCATCCTGGACCGGGCCCAGTTGGAAAGCGCCATCCTTGACGGCGCCGACCTCTCCCGCGCCAGTCTGGTGGGCGCCTCCCTGCGGGGCGCTCGGTTCGACGGCACGACCATGCGGGAAATCAAGGCGCCCTCATCGGTACTCGAAGGGACCGAGTTGATCAATCTCGACCTTCAAGGGGCGATTTTCGCGGGCGCACAGGCCGACACTGCCCAGTTCCGCGGATCCAACCTCCAGGGTGCTGATTTCCGAGGAACGGCTCTGCGCAACGCCAATTTTCACCTGGCCAACCTGGACAAGGCCAACCTGGACAAGGCTCAGTGCGAGGGCGCCAGCTTTTCGCATGCCGACCTTTCGGGCGCCAGTCTGGTGCAAACCAACCTCACCCAGGCAGACCTGCGTCACTCGATCCTGTTGCGCACGGTACTGGACGGATGCGCCCTGTCCGGCGCCAAACTGGCTGAGATCGACTTCCGGTCGCCCACGATCAGCGGCCTCTCTTTCAGCGGTGCAGACCTCCGAAAGGCGGTCTTTTCCAAGTGTCAACTTCGCGGATTGAACTTCAGAGAGGCGAAGCTGGAAGACGCCGACTTCCGTAACGCTCATCTGGAAGGAGCGGTTTTCCGTGGAGCAAACCTCAGCGGGGCAAACTTCAGGCATGCCAATTTGAAACAGGCGGACCTTTCGGAGGTTCAGGCCGGAGGCGCCGACCTCTCCGGAACCAATCTGATTCTGGCCAAGGCCCAGGACGCAGTAATGGTCGGTGCCGACTTCCGCTTCACAGATGCTGTCGGCATCGACTTCGACCGGTCGGACATCCGGTGGGCCGACCTGCGGAACGCCGATTTCACCAAGGCCTCGATGATCTCGACCCGGCTGTGGGGCGCCAAGATCCGAAAAACATCCCTTCCGGGCAACATGGGACACTGGAAGATCCTCCTGAAGATCAGTGGAATGCTGTCGGTCTTTTCGACCAAGACCGAAAAACGCAAGGCCGCCAAGGACCAGCGGCGAGTTCAGGAGGTCGCCGAATTGGTCAGGGATCGTGAAAAGAAGCGCCGACTGCGATAACCGTCACGTCTCAACCTTGGTTTTCCACCTATGATCGTAGGCATGAATCGGTCGGCTTTCGTACACATTTCAAATGGGATGTGTTTGATTAATCGATACGAACAGCGGCGGGCAAGGGCAAAACGGTCGACACGCAACCTGAGCATCAACCGTCGGATGAGATTGGCCCTGACGATCGGCGTCATCAT
This sequence comes from Holophagae bacterium, assembly GCA_030609785.1. Lineage (GTDB taxonomy): Bacteria > Acidobacteriota > Thermoanaerobaculia > Thermoanaerobaculales > Sulfomarinibacteraceae > DAOWGJ01. Next base: position 10,253 of record JAUWTC010000020.1, on the reverse strand, counting down.
GGTCGTTGTCTCAGTCTCAGGTTCGTTCTCCGAGGAGACACCTCAAGGCAATCTCAGCGGACGACCCATCCTCCGGATCGAATGTCAGCAATCAAACATCTTCGACACCTCGAATGCATCCACCTCGTCCTGGCCCTACCGCTGGGCCAACGCCCTCCACGTCACCACCCGCGAGTCTTTTATCCGGTCGATGGTTTTGTTTACCGAGGGAGACCCTTGGGACCCGGCAATCGCTGCGGAAAGCGCTCGCATTCTCCGGTCTTTGGACTTTCTCAATCCTGTTTTCATCGAAGCCCGAGCTGAAGCCGAGGGAGTCGTCGTCAGTATTCGGACCCACGATCAGTGGACGCTTGAAGTCGGCGCCAAATTCGGCGCCCAGGGCTCGAGGAAGGCCTACTCCTTCGAGTTCAACGAGCAGAACTTCCTCGGTTGGGGCCGGGAACTGACTCTGGAATACGAGAAGGACCACGAGCGGTCAACCTGGACCTACATCTACTCCGACCCCAATCTCTTCGGAACTCGCTGGCGGGGTCGTTTGTTGTTCGCCGACGCATCCGATGGGCAGCGCGAAGAACTCCTGGCCGAGAGACCGTTCTACGCCCTGGCCACACCAAAGGCGTGGGGTGGCGAGTGGAGGCACTGGCGACAAACTGAATACCTGTACGGCGACGGCGATCGGGTCGCCGGCGGGCACCGCGATTACACCCTTCTGCATCTGTGGTGGGGCATGCGCCTGCCGGCAACCGAAAAGACCATCCGCCGTCTCAGCCTGGGTTTCCACCGAGATGACCGGGAGTTCTCGGACTGGTACTGGGAGACCTCTCAAGCCCCATTTCCGACCCCCGACAATGTCACGATCAGTGGACCCCGCTTGGCCTTCGAACAATTGCATGATCGCTACCGTGTATTGACAGGCTTTCGTGGGTGGTCCGCCCAGGAAGATGTCGCCTTCGGCTCCAATTTCAGGACTGGAGTGACATTTTCGCACCCGGAATTCGGCGGCGATATTCCTCGATTGGTCTTCGATGCCACATGGGCCCATCGAGTCCAGCGAAACGGCTGGCTGCTGATGGGCGACCTCTGGACATCAGGCCGCCTGGACGACGGATCCGCAGCGAACGTTATCACCGGCTTTCAGGCGGCCGCCTCACAGCTGGGACCCCGCGGCTGGCAGCTGCGCCTGAGGGTCGAGGACAGCATCGACCTCGACCGGGAAAACCAGCTGACCCTCGGCGCCGACTCCGGCCTCAGGGGATGGGATCCCGACACCTTCGACGGCACGGGCAGGGCGGTCTTCAACCTCCAGTGGCGAACCCTGGTCAAGGAGGATTTCCTCAACCTCTTCTCTATTGGAATCGTCTTCTTTACAGATGCCGGCAAGACCTGGGGCGCACGGGTCGGCCCGGACACCGACGGTATTCGTTTTGACGCCGGCATCGGACTGCTGGCCGACATGACCCATATCGGCATTTCCAACGTCCTGCGCATCGATGTCGCTGTACCGGACGACGGCAGCGGCGCCACGGTCATCGTCACCACCACCGCTCTCTTCTGATCCAGCTACTCTGCAGTTTTCCCCTCGGGCAGGCTGACTGTCAACTGCGGCAAGGCAAACCCGATGCCTTTTTCCCGGAAGGCCCGGTCGATTGACATCTGCACCTCATCCTTGGTGGCAAGGCCCTTGCCGAACTCGACGATAAAACGCAGCTCGAGTTGGACCGCGTCGTCACCAAAGTTGAGCAGCAGTACGTGCGGCGCCGGCTCGTCGAGCACGTTGGGGTGCTCGAACGCGACTTCGACCATTGTCTGTTTGACCAACTCGAGATCGGTGCCGTAGGTGACCCTGACCGGGATCTCGATACGGCGTTTTGAGTCGGACAGGGTCCAGTTGACCAGCTTGGTGGTGATGAACTCCTTGTTCGGCACGATCATCTCGCTGCGGTCCCACAGGGTGATCGTTGTGGCACGGATCTGAATGCGCGTCACCTTGCCCATGAGGTTGCCGACTGTGACGACGTCACCCACTCGAATCGGCCTTTCGGCCAGAAGGATCAAGCCTGAGACGAAGTTGGCAACGATTTCCTGCAGACCGAAGCCCAGCCCAAAGGTCAGGGCGGCAGCCAGCCACTGGACATTTGACCAGGTGATACCGAGCAGACCGAAGACCACCACAGCGCCAATGATCGTGATGGTGTACCGAACCAGGGTGCTGAAAGCAATACGAGCGCCGCTGTCGAGTCGCGTGCGCCGGCGCATCATGAGCTCGAAGAGCCCCGGAATATTCTTGGCAAGAACAAGGACGATGATAGCCGCGATCAGGGCTTCGAGCAGAGACCAGAGGGTCAAGGGAGTGCTTTCGACCGCGGCAGTTTCCGCCTCAGCCGGGAAACCGAGATATGCGGCGCCATCGTCAGCAGCCGGCACAGGCTCGGCCGATTTCGATTCTTCGACCGGACGTTTCGCTGCCGGCGATGAAGCCGACTGAAAACCCAGGGTCTGGTCGCTGGCGATGACCATGACACGCGGAAAAATCTGGACCCTCTTCAAGGCTTCAAGCATCGGCAACGCCTCTGACCAGATCGAGAAAAGTCCGAAGGCCGCCACCAGAATCAAGACAAAACGGAAGAGCTGGCGGACCTGGGCATCAGCAGCATGGTCCACGCCCCCAACTACCTCTGCTCCTTCACTCGGTTCCGGTCGACCGGCCCGCCGCCAACGGTAAAGAAGCCCCCCAACAATCAAGAGTCCGACCGCCAACCACAACGTACGCAGCATCTGATATGCGAGCAACAGACCGGTGACGTAATAACCAAAAACCGCAAGGATCGCCGGCACGATCGCAGCGAAGAGAACGATCGGCAAGGCGTACAAGCCTGCGGCCGGGAAGGCGTACCGCGCCCAGTGTTTGGGGGCGAATGCCCCGCGGGGCCTCTCGCCTTCCTCTTTTGCGCGTACCGGCCGAATCCTGGCCAGGATCGCCAGACCCAGAATTGTGACCGCAACGACAAAGGCCACACGCCCCAACGAGTTGTTGTGCACCTGCAGGTAAGGCGGAGAATTGAGTTGCACACCGGCCGTGACCAATTGCAGGGCAACATAGAGCAGCGGCAACGCAACCAGCTGCGGCCACAAGAGGCCACGGTAAATCCCTCGGGTGACGAAGGCCGGCCATCCAAGATGGGCTTCGGTAAACCCGTCGGGGGCGAAAAGCTGACGAGTCAGCTCCATGAATCCCGCAGTCATCGCGACATACGTCAAAGCCTGAGCAGCGGAAGCGACGTAGGTCGACACGTCACCGCGCGCCAAGATCGTGCTGCCCAGGTACAGAATGAGAGGCGCAGGCGCCGCCAGAAGTAGCGTCATGACCAGCGCATCAACGGTGTGTCGGAAAGCGCTCCGCTCGGGGTCCCGAATCTTGTCTGCGAGTGCATTCAATCTGGAGCGCAACCGATGGCGGGAGAGCGCCAAAAGGGCGAGCAGGAGGGCAAAAATGAGATCACGGGGCAGGATCTGGATGTGACCTCTGCCTTCGCCACTTTCCCTCGAGGGCCCTGAGTCGATACCAAACACCCAGAGCATCGCATTCTTGAGGTCGCCGAATCGTGGGATGAGGGGCTTGGGAACGCTTCGATACCACAGAATGTGGGAAAAGAGGATCTTTTCGACACGGTTGATCTCGCCACTGAGGTAGCTGGAAACAGTCAGGTGTTCAACCAACTCGTTCGAATATCGCCCGCACTGTTGCACAAGACGATCGAGCAGATCGCGGCGTTCGCGGAGAAGATTGCTGGTGATCCGCTGGACCTCGGGATCGAGGTCCTCTCCGTAGACCCCAGCCAGGTTTCCCCACGTACGACGGGCAAGATCACGGGCGCCGGCGCGTTGTTCTTCGAAGAGGATCAACTGGTGTTCAACCTCCGGCACACGATGCTCGAGGCGAATGACCGCTGACCTGGCGGCGCCGGGTTGCGGGAAATCATCCGGAATCTCGGGCCACCAGCGCGTAATGCTGCCGCCTTGACCGTGGGCGGCATACTTGCGTCGCGTCAGCTCGCCGATACGATTGAGATCGTCCAGGTTCATTCGGGTGGTCGTCAGGCCCTTGGTATTCCTTTCGCTCAGGGCCAAAATGCCTTTGGCTCCAAAGAGATACTCGGCGAGTTTTTCCGTTTCGGAGGCGATTTTCTCGAGTTCAGGAACCTGTTCGAATGCCTCCTTGCACTGCAGCCGAATGCTCGCAAAGGCGGCCGTATTCTCCCGCCTGCCAACCTGATATGCCTGATCTTCGAGTTGAGAAACCAACTGCTCGCTCGCCGCCACCCGCCGCTGGGCGATATCCACCTCGAGCGGAATCAACGTACCGCGTTCCTCGATCAGGGCCAGGGATGCACGAAGCTCCGTGATCTCGGACCCTGCCGCCTGGCCCCGCACCGAAATCAGCAACCGCTCGGCTTTTTTGATCTCGGGATGGGCATCCATCTGGTTTACGGACCGAAGATCATCGGCTAGAACCACGCGTTCCTGGTCCAAGGCGCCAAGACGTTTCGATACATTACTCCTGAAGGTGGCCCGCTCTTCGCCGAGGTGTTCGACATTGCGGAGTTCGGACCGGCTGGCGGCGAGCCCCGACCGTGCTCGGGCGAGGGCGTCCTCAACCTGCTCTGCGCTTGCGTCCTCGGGCAAAACCCCGTGGGGCGGTCGTTCCGGCTTTGCGAGCCTCTCGCTGAGTGCATCGGTCAATCGTGCAATGCCCGCACGCTCCCGATCGAATGCAACGGCTTCAGCTTCGTGGGTCGCAGCGGCTTCGAGCAGGCTGACGGCCTGGTCGTAGAGACCCACTACTCGGAGCCGCACCGATTCATCGATCGCCACGTTGTCTGCAACCAGCCGGCGTGACTGCCGAACCTCCTTGATGTCGACACGGCTGTCGGCAGTGCTTTTCGTCTGCGCTCCAGCAAACGCTGGAACACACAATACGACGGCCAGGAAAAGACTGAAGATATTTTGCATATTGAAAGAGTAGCGCAGCACAACACCAAGGTCGATTGACCCCCACCGCCCCTGTTCCCTGCATCCAACAGCATCTCACGACGACGCATCGACCCGTTAAACTGCAATCATGACGATCACAGCCTATGACACAGATGCCTACCTCACCGAACTGGCGACCGAAATATTGGAGACCGGCCGGGAGGAATCACACTTTTTTGCCGTCACGGCCGACACGATTCTCTACCCCGAAGGTGGCGGTCAACCGTGCGATCGAGGCACGCTTGGCGGCTCGGCAGTTCTCGATGTTCAACAGGTCGACGGCGTCATCCGACACATTCTTGAGAGACCCGTCAATCTTGGACCCGCCCAGATGAATCTCGACTGGGAGCGGCGGTATGACCACATGCAGCAGCACACCGGCCAGCACCTGCTGACCGCCGTTGCCGCTGATGTTTTCGGCTGGCAGACGACGGCCTTCCACCTCGGTGACCGTGTGTCCGATATCGAGCTCGACACACCTGACCTGGGCGCCGACGAACTCAGAAGGCTTGAAGAGGCAGTCAACTCGGAGATTCCGGCCGGGAGGACGATCAGGGCTCGAAGGGTCTCTCGAGACGAATACGACGGGTTGGCCGTTCGATCCCGCGGTTTGCCCGACGGCCACTCCGGTGACATTCGATTGATCGAAATCGAGGGCCTGGACCTCAATACCTGCGGGGGGACCCACGTGAGATCCACGGCCGAGTTGGGCAGTCTCTGCCTGCTGGAAACCGAACGATTGCGCGGAGGAACCCGGGTTTTCTTCGTCGCGGGCGGACGGGTTCGTAGGCTCTTGGCCGAACACGAGGCCCGTGCGGCTCGCCTCCGGCACGCGCTCGACGCGCCGAACGACCAGCTGGTCGATGAGGCCGAGCGACGAGAGGCTCAACTCCGATCGCTGTCGAAGACGCTCCGGAACGCGATGACTGACCTGGCCGGATTTGAGGCTGCCCGGCTGGCGTCGGAAACCCATGCAGTGATCGCGGCTCACTGGGAGGATCGGGACATGCCCTTTCTGCAGGCGGTCGCCCGAGACCTCGTGATCCACTCGCCGCAAGTCGTTGCTCTCCTGACGGCCGGCGCCGATGACGACGGCGTGTTCCTGCTCACGGGCGGCCCCGATGCCGGCCTCGAGGTCTCAGCCCTGGGCCCCGCCCTCGCCGAGGTGCTCGGGGGCCGAGGCGGAGGCCGCGGATCAGTTTTCCAGGGCAAAGCGACTCGGCTCGATCGACGGAAAGAGGCACTCGGACTTCTCGAAACCGTGTAGAATCCATCTACGACGCCGACGGTGATCGGCCTCAACCACATGAAACGACTGATCCCCTTTCTCTTCTTCATCTCGGGAGCCACGGCCCTGATCGGCGAAGTGGTGTGGATGCGCATGCTCGGCCTGGTGCTGGGCAATACGATCTGGGCCGCTTCGGCCGCGGTCACCGTGTGGATGGCCGGCATGGCTCTGGGGGCGGCGATCGGAGCGCGCTTCGCCCCGAGGATTCGCCGCCACATCCTGGTCTACGGCCTCGCCGAGGGTGGCATCGGGGCCTTCTACGCGGCGTCGCCGGCTGTCCTGGGCGGCCTATTGGCCCTCGGCTCCCATTTGGGCGACGACATGGGCGCTTCACTGACTCTCGGCATCGCCCAACGTTTCGGCCTGGCAACGATCGTTCTCCTGCCACCGACCGTGTTGATGGGCCTGACCCTGCCGCTCCTCGTCGAGCGCCTTCAGGGCGACCGGCTGGCCGAGCGGACAGGATTACTCTACGGGCTCAATACGCTCGGCGCCGCCGCTGGAGTCTTTTTTGCCGCCTACTGGGCCCTGCCGAACCTGGGGGAAAGCGGCGCCTTGGCAACGGCTGCCGTCCTGTGCCTGCTGGTGATGGCCCTGTCGGTCGCCGCTGAACGCTCCATCATGCCGACGGCCCCGGAACGGCGAGCCGTGGTCCTCGAAAGACACGGTACCGCCGGCACTTTCCTCGGTCTCGTCGCCCTGATGGGCGCCGCCGCTCTGGCTGCCGAGTTGGTCTGGGTTCGAATCCTGGTTCTCCACCTGGGGTCCAGAGTCTACGCCTTCGCCATCCTGCTGGGCGTGTACCTGCTCGGCCTGGGCATCGGCAGTCTGGCGGTCAAGACTCTTGCCCGAGGCATCACCAACCCCATCCGGGCCCTGGCTCTGACCCAGGCGGCTGCCGCCCTGGCTTTGGTGGCTCAGCTGGCGGTCCTCGGCCACACTTCGTCCATCCTGGCTGGGCTGGCTTCCACCCTCAAGCTGAGCTACTCGTTCTTCGGGGTACAGTCGGCCTTCCTGCTGACCGTCGCCATGCTTTTTCTCCCTGTGACCGTTCTCTTCGGCGCTTCCTTCCCGCTGGCGGTCGCTGCAGACCCGAAGCCACGATCACCCGGGCAACACGCCGGGGCAGTGGCGACGGCCAACACCCTCGGCGCGATCGTCGGCGCCGTCGGCGCCCCCTTCCTGCTGGTGCCGCTGATCGGGTGCCAACGCACCCTGTTATTGCTGGCCGTCATCCACATGGTCGTCGCGCTCGCCCTTTGGCGGACTCGGGGGACCGCCCTGGTCGCATCGGTCACACTGGTTACGGTGGTTCTCTTTGGCGTAATGCTGCCGCGAGATTGGGTCCTGCGACGGGCGGTAGAAGACATCTCGGACACCGAGGTTCTGGTGGCCCTGGAGGAGGACATCGGTGCGACGATCATCGTCAAGGAATACGGAAAACCCGAGGCCCGGTGGCTCTCACTTGAACTCAACGGCACCAATGTTGCCGGTTCCTCCGCCGCCCTGTTGAAGGTCCAACAACTGCAGGGCCACCTGCCCCTGCTCCAGGTCGAGAACCCGCGGGAGATCCTCCACGTTGGATTCGGTTCCGGCGGCACGTGTTGGGCGGTCTCCCAGCATCCCGTCGAGCGCATCGATGTCGTTGAAATCTCACCCCGGGTTCTCACGGCGTCCGACCACTGGTTCGATTTCATCAATCACAACGTGCTGGCCGACAGCCGCGTCCGTACCATCCTCAACGACGGCCGGAACTACCTGATGGCGACCGACAAGAAATACGACGCCATCCTGTCGGACTCGATCCACCCGGTCTTCGCCGGTAACGGCGCGCTCTACACCCTGGAGTATTTCCAGATGTGCCGTGACCACCTCAAACCCGGCGGAGTCGCCTCGATGTGGCTGCCGGTCTATTCGTTGGACACCGAGAGTTTCCTTCGCATCCTCTCGGCCTTCCAGCAGGTCTTCCCCCAGACCGTCGTCTGGTACGACCGTACGACGCCCAACGAGTTCACCATCGTCACCGGGCGTGTCGAGACGGGGCCGATCACCATCGACTGGGAAAGGCTTGAGGATCCAAAGCTGGCCGAGAGCTTGGGGATCGGCGGCATAAGGTCCGCTGCCGACCTTGAGGCCAATCTCCTGCTCGGACCTCGTGAGGTCGCCGCCCTGGTCGCCGAGACCGAACCCCACATCGACGATCTACCCTTCGTCGAGTACATGGCGGGCCAGACCCTCGACCGCACGGGCACCTGGTACAACAACCTCGCGCTCCTCGTCGCCGTCAGAACCCGGACTGATCCTTTTGCCAACGCCCCCGTTCCCTTCGAGGAGGCTGCGGCAATTCGAGACCAAGCCCTTCAGAAAACCCTGAAAGCGGTACGATCGCACACCATCCCGGGGGTGTAGGAAATCGTCTATCCTGGGGTCGGAAACAAAGTTGTGAAGTCGTGAAGGGTGGCGCCGCCACCTACCTGAGCAATGGAATGATGCTGCTGTAGTCATCGGTCCAAAGTGGCCCGGGTCGGGGAGCAAAGAACCTCGAAGCTCTGACTTCGGCATCATTCAAAAATTGCTCGTTGTTGGTCACCACGACCCAGCTGCTCAAGTCCACCCCGACCGAGGAATTTTCCTCGCTATTGACCAGCAGGAAGGCCTTCCCCATGTCTTCTGCCAGACGGACAACGACGGGAGCAAGGCCGAGGTGGCGACTACTGACATGGATTGCCAGGATTCCATCCTCGTCGAGGTGCTCCCAATAGACCTTGAAACATTCCTTCGTGAGGAGGTGAATGGGGATGGCATCGCTGCTGAACGCGTCCACGGCCAAGACGTCAAACCTCTGTGGCTGTTCTCGTCTGAGTTGACGTTCCATGACGATTCGGGCATCGCCGGAAAAGCGCTTGATGGTGGCGCCACGATTTCTGGCATCTTCCAGATACGTGAAATACTTTTCGGACCAGACCTCGATCAGCGGATTGATCTCATAAAGTGCGAAGTAATCGCCGACACTCCTCGGGCGAGGAGCGATGTAGGGCGCCTTCCCCACTGTTCCCAGAATCGTGGAGTTCGCGTAGGCGGCAGTGGTTCCGACGCCGAGGCCGACTACGCCGACCCGAAATTGCCTTCCTGGTGTACGGCGCTCCGGGTGACGCCGGATGGCGATCCCGAGCCCACTTCTGGGCCCGTAATACGAAGTCGGCAGGGGGCGCACATTGGCGCTCGTATATTGATGACCGTGCACAATCCGACCGTGCTTGAGCGTGTAATTGTGTGACATGCCGGTTCCGTATTCAACGACCTTCAGCATGCCGTAGAAATTTCGTTCCCTGACAACGAGATCGTCCTGTCCCCGGAGAATGTCCCAGCAGAGCGCGCCAAGAATCGGGATCGCACTGAAGTAACCAGCGATGAAGACGACTGTCAAGAGGCGTTTCCCCAGCAGGGAGTCCCCGCTGGTGTCGTGCTCACATTTCTTGAAACCGGATAGATACAGGATCAGCATCGACGAGATGAACAGGACGACGCCTCCGCAGATCCAAAACAGCAGATCCACTCTTTCGATGGCTTCGCCTTTCGCTGTGAGAGGGAGCCAGGCCTCGGGAAGAAAGTTGAGGATAATGACAGTGAGAGTGACGAGGAGGAGGCTCGACCAGGAGAGGATGGGGCCGAGACGGAGCGGCTTCGGCCCGTCCAGCGATTTCAGCCATTTCACGGCTCCTGGAACAACTGAAAAGAGGACCAAGATATAACAGGCTGCGAGGAGCACGTGGTATTCCCAGATATCTGAAAAAATCGCTGGAGCGATGATTGCGACGAAAACTCCTCCTGCTGCACCGCCCAGGGCGATCGCCAGGTAGTAGAGCGTCAGGTGGCGCGAATGAGGTCGCAGGCCGGCCAGTTCGCCATGGCAACACATCAGGCAGATGAAGAG
>JAUWTC010000387.1 GCA_030609785.1 Holophagae bacterium | reverse complement strand
TCATAGTTGCCTCCCTGTGTATCTCGGCTCTATTTACAGGGTGGCTTTCAGTGATGACCCGGGTGTGCCCAACAGCAGGATTTTCTGTGGCGAAGTGTGGCGACTGTGTGGCGGCCTACCTGTGCAAGCTGGAATAGTCCGCGACGATCGGATACCGGCGGCCGATGCCGAAGGCTTTGGACGAAATCTTGATGCCAGGTGCGGCCTGGCGACGCTTGTACTCCGCGCCGTCGATCAGTCTGACAATCTTTTCGACCACACCACGATCAATGCCCTCTGCGACCAGTTGCGCCACGGACAGGCGTTCCTCGACCCAACCCTCGAGTACGCGGTCCAGTACTTCATATGGCGGCAAGGAGTCCTGGTCCTCCTGGTTTGGCCGCAGTTCCGCGGACGGCGCCTTGGTCAACGTGCTTTCGGGGATGACCTCACCCTTACGGTTGATCCACCGGGACAACCGGGAGACCCAGGTCTTCGATACATCGGAAATTACCGCCAGGGCCCCGCACATGTCACCGTAGAGCGTGCAATAGCCGACACCCATCTCCGACTTGTTCCCCGTGGCCAGCACCAGATATCCGAATTTGTTGGACAGCGCCATCAGGACCATCCCGCGGATTCGGGCCTGGATGTTTTCTTCGGTCACATCCGGTTCGCGGTCCTCGAACTCAGGCGCCAACCCGTCCAACATCGTCTGGAACATCGAATCGATCGGTATCACCCGGTGTTCGATGCCCAGGTTTCGCGCCAGTGCTTCGGCATCGTCGAGACTGTGCCCGGAGGAGTACCGCGTGGGCATCGCCACGCCGACGACGTTCTCCGGGCCGAGAGCCCGGGCTGCGATGGCGGCCACCAGGGCCGAGTCGATGCCCCCCGAGAGGCCCAGCACAACCTTGCTGAACCCCGATTTTTGAACGTAGTCCCGAAGGCCAAGCTGCAGGGCGGACAAGGCCTGTTCCTCGGGCTCGGCGATACATGGCCGCAACTCACCAGGCACGTCGACCCCAGCCCGCCGTCCCATCTTGTCGGCAGGGATGTCGTAGCTCAGAAGATCCTCCTCGAAGTCCCGAGCCCTGACGACCTCGCATCCCCGTCCGTCGATGATCATCGAGTGCCCATCGAAGACCAACTCATCGTTGGCGCCGACCTGGTTGACGTAGACGAAGAAGAGTCCCGTCGCAGCGGCGTGTCGCCTGATCATGTCCCGCCGAGTTTCCGCCTTGCCCAGGGTGAAGGGGCTGGCCGAGAGGTTGATCAGCACGTCGGCACCCTTTTCGGCCGCTTCGAGCACCGGGTCCCGGCCATAAAGCTGACGGTCCCAGAGCCCCGGGTCGCTCCACGCATCCTCACAGATCGTCACACCCAGCTTGACATCCTTGAACTCCAACAAAGGGTTGCCGCACCCGGGCTCGAAGTACCGCGCCTCATCGAATACATCGTAGGTCGGCAGCAGACACTTGCGTACGACCCCGGCGAGGCGTCCCCGCCACAACAACGCCGCGGCATTGTGCAACGCCTTCCCCTCATCCCGCCGGTTGCGATCGACAAAGCCCACGACAAGCCCAAAGTCGTCATCACTCAAGCCGGCCAAACGCTCCAGTTGCTCCAGGTTTCGGTCGACGAGGTCTTTGCGCTCGACCAGGTCCACCAGGGGGTAGCCCACCGTGGCCAACTCCGACAGTACTACCAGCTCGGCACCTTCCGTCCGAGCCTCGGCGACCGCCTCCTGGATCTTGGTCAGATTAGCCTCGAAGGCCCCGATCGTGAAGTTGAGCTGAGCTATCGCGATGCGCATCGCACCTCCTGCCTCCATCATCCCCTGCCGTTGACCTGTGTCAATCGATCTGTTTGAAATCCACGCCGCCCGGGGCCTCCCAGGTGGATGGACTGCCGGAATCCGGGTGCCATGGATGACGATCGGTGGACCCAACTGGGACGCGTTCATCGACCAGTGGCACGACTGGTTCGACTTCAATCGCCTCGACGATCATGGCGATTTCCTCGGCGTACCGAGGTCAGACACCTGGTCCGGCGGCGCCGGATACGAAATCCGCCTGGGTCACCGGTGGACCCTCTCATAACAAAGTCAATCCTTTGGTGATTAGACCGGAACACCACGTTTGAAGACACGAATATCCATTCATATCATTTATATAGACCCGTCGTCGTCGAGGTTGTGGATCTGTGGAAAACCGCGTCCAGGCGTAGCAAAGCGTAGCTGGACGGGGTTTTCCAAGGGGCTGAGGAAAACGTGCCCTGGCGTTTTCCAGGAGGTTGGGGTCGGCTGTGGGAAACGTGGAGAAGCGAGGACCCGGTAGGGTCCTCCTTTGGAGCGTTTTCCACAGGCGTCCACATCCTCCGGCAGCCCCGGCAGATCCGCAAGCGCTCGGCAACCGTCCGACATGACATGCCGATTGGAAACTCGTATCTCTTCGAATAAAATCAGCGAAGAGTGGTTCTCCGAAGGGTTCCGAGTGGGGTTGATCCTACCTCTCGCACGGGGTGTCCGGTTTGTGTCGGCACCAGCTCAGCTTCACAGGATATTTCCTTCCACCCATAGTCCTCAGGGCGCCTCAAGGCTGTCGTAGAGCCTCGCTTATGCGGGTCCAAGGTTCAGTTGGAGGTCGCCCGTCGGATTGAATCCTCTACCTCACGTCTTTCACGATGCGTTTAGTTCCTGACGAACTCCTTTCGTTTGAATCACTAGATCAAGCCTGCCTGATGAAACACCTCATCCGTATGCTGGCTGTGCCCAGGATCAACCACCATTCCTACCTGGCCACCGTCTACCCAGTGAAGCAACTGGGTCCTCGATGCTTCACTCTTTCCTCCAAAACCGAGCTTGGCCGCATCGTAAAGTAACTTCGAGTCGAAGATTTTCCCCCGGGCGACATGCCATAAAGCAGCCGCCAGCTTTCGCATGACTGCCACGACCGCCTTGTTCTTGTACTTTCCTCCCTGACGAGCCACCTTGCGCTCGTACCAGACCTTGGTCACCGGATCACGCATGATCAAACGCAATGCCGCCATATACAGATAAAATCGGCACGTACCTGGCCCTCGTTTGGTGATCTTGAGCTGACCCTGAAGCTTGCCAGAACTGCGTTCTTTCAGGTTGAGTCCCAGTGCCTTAACGAAGCTGCTCGCCGACTCGTAACGGGCTGGATCTCCCACCTTCGACACCAAAACCGCTGCCGTTGTTTTCCCGACGACTGGGCCCAACCGGTGTACCGATTGCAGGTTTTCACCCATTGCCTCCACTGACAACTGCACCACTCGGGCTCTTGCTCGACAACGCAGCACCTCCTCCGCGAGTTCCTGCACCACGGCCCTTTCCCGTTCAGTCATCACCATCCCCAATGTGATCCCAGCGCCCTCAATCACCCGCTCGATCTTGTCCTCCTTCAAAAGAGTCCCGCCGATCCTTCGCATCAGCCT
>JAUWTC010000070.1 GCA_030609785.1 Holophagae bacterium | reverse complement strand
TCCTCATCGACATCACGCCGCTGTTCAACGACGGCTTCGAGAGTTCGGACACCAGCGCCTGGTCAATAACCATGCCCTGAGCGGTCGGACCGGGCCAGAGCTCTTTGGGACGCACCAGCCCTTCCTGGGAGTACCGCCCTCTTTTTGGCATGAGCAGAGATCAACCGGCTGAAAAATTCTGTCCGTGGTTGATTCCGGCTACACTGGTTGCAAGATGACCTCACTCCCGAGCCGTCGATTCTCACCAGGCGCTTCCTTCGGAGCGGCCCTCGCCTTGCTGATGTGTGCCGGATGGACGGCAGCCGAAAGCACGATCGTTCTGACCTATGAGGATCCCTGCCCCCGATTTGCCGAGATGGGCCGCAACGAGACGGTCCAGGTTGCCGGCGTCACCGTCAGCCTCGAACCTCTCTTCATGGGTACCTGCAACTACCTCAAGGAGCAGATAACCTCCGCCATCGAAAGCAAGAAGAAGGCGATCGAGGGTGAATTCGAACAGGCGGCCCAGGGGGCTGCCCAGGAGCTGTACGTCGACTTCCAACATTGGATGAAAGAAATCGTCGCCGCGAAGCTCAACATGAAAACCAACGATCCCCGGTTCGAGGAGCACTTCGTTGATTGGATGGACCATCCCGATCGCGAAATCGAGTTCTACGTCAACGCCTACCTCCAGGACCAGTGGCCAAGGGTCCACGAATTGGTCCGGCGCTGCCAGCATGACAACTCGGGCGAGATCATCGACGGCCTGCAGACACTCTGGCAGGAGGCACGCAAGAAGCTGGAGAACCTCACCAAGGCCTACAAAGAGATCGAGGCCAATCCCAATACGCCCTACACCGACATTTTGACCAAGTACGGCATCTCCGGCCCCTACCTCGATCGATTCCAGGGCTACGAGCACAAATTCAGGGTCTTCAACAACAAGTACGAGATCGTCAAGGCCGCCAAAGTGCTCTACGACGCCTTCGAAGCCGAAGACCACCGCGGCAAGATCGGCGGCCTCTTCAAATTGCTGGAAACCGTCGGCGACATCGCCTATCGGAGTGATATCCCCGGGGTCTCCCTCTTCGGACAGATCATCAAGGCCTACGGACAGTTGGCAACCGAGATGCTCAACCAGATCGATGGCCTGGAGCGCGTCATCAGGGCCCGCGAGGGCTTTTGCATCGGTCTGGCGACCCACACAATCGAAAAGGAGCGAAACAAGACGTTCATTGCCGCCTTCGGACACGGCATTCGCGCCTGCCCAATCGATCCGGAGCGTCCGTTCCTCAAGGACATCTTCCAGCAGGCCCAGCCGGAAGACATCAATCAGTTGTACTTCTGGATCGAGACCTCCAAGAGCTGGGTCAAGGGCCAGGCCAAGGGTGGCGGCATGGACGGTGTCCGGCGTGCCCAGGCACTGATTCGAGACGGCGCCTCGATCGGCTTCACCAAACTCCAGTCGAAGGGCATGGATCTGGTCACAATCTCGGCCTTCTACAACACTCCCTACAGTGACTCAACGCACGGAGCCGGCCTCGAGGGCCTGTGGAGCGAGGCGGTGACGACGATCGACGCCATCGGCCTCAAACTGGAGACACTCGGCCGAGGTCTCTCTCCGGTACCGGGCGAGGGCTGCAGCATCAAAGATCTGAACTCCGCACTCTCGTCACAATGCGCCGTCAAAGCCGAGCATTTCCCCGGCCAGGAAGAGGAACGAAGGAAACTCCAGATTTCATTTGCCCTTGGCTACGTGGCCAAGACCAATAACAAGGCCCTGCCAAACCGGCGCAGTATCGGCGCCTACGACCGCTACCGCACCATCCTCCGATGCCTCGAACCCCTGTCCGTTTTGGTGATCAACGCGCGGATTCGGGAATCGGGGCGCCTCACCGAACCGTGTTCGACCTGCGGCGAAGCCGATGTCCGCATCCAGCCGATGGGCGGCTTCGAACTGTCGGGCTGCGCGGTCCGCCAGGCCGACTCCGCGGGGAACTTCACAACCCGCATCTACACCCGGTCCCCCAACTGCTCCGTCCGCCTTTCCGCCCTCTTGGGCGACCGGCGGCGATCGGAGACGATCATGATCGACCGCCGAGTCGTCTCCATCGACCCCTACCCCTTCGGCCACATAGAAGAGACCTTCATCATCCAGGTCCGCACTGACGATCAGGAGGATCAACATCCACAACCGGATGTGACACCTCTGCCGACGCCGACACCGACGCCAACGCCTGTACCTCGCCTCATTGTCCCCGACCTCAAGCGCATGACGATGGACGAGGCTCAGACAGCGGCACGAATGGCAGGCCTGGTCCTCGGCGCCCCGCACAAGGGCGATCCCGCTCCGGTCGATGGTCTGACCTACCGAGTCCAGTTCCAGACACCGCAAGCTGGGAGCACGATCGAGCACGGGGCGATGATCGAGGTCACCCTGTTCGACGTGCCCAGAGGGCTGGGGACCGAGGTGCCCAACCTGGTCGGCATGACCAGCGAAGAAGCGCAGGCGGCCCTCGACGATCTCGACCTCTTTGCCGACATCGACATCACCGACCCCGCCCGAACGCCCCGCGAGGCCTTCGTCGTGCATGCCCAGGCGCCCCTTCCCGGAACCCTGGTCGATCCCTGGTCGGATATCCGCCTGAAGATCTGGGGACGATTTGAGGCGACTCCGACCGAGATCCCTTCGACCCCGACCCCGGTACCACCAACGCCCCTGCCGACACCACCGCCGGCACCGACACAAGCTCCCGCTCACACCGAACCCTCGACGGATGAACTCGGTACTGCCCCGCCGACAATCATCGAGCATGAACCACCGGCCGGACCCAACTGGGACCTGGCTGGACGCTGGGACTCCACTCGGGGGGCTATCTTCGACATGGTCGATGACGGTGGCGGAAATTACACCGGCAGGCTCGTGCGCATGTACTGGCAGCTCAAGGCCTTCCACCTCGTGCCCGGAGATCGATTGTTTTCCGCCGTCAAGACAGGCCCCAACCACTACGCCACAACGGCCTACGTCAAGTTCCCCGACGGCAGTTGGCGCACCATCGGACCGATCACCGTCATCGTCGACGGCGAGACAGCCAGGTCAGGCGCCGTCGTCTGGAAGCGGATCAAGGTGGAGGACTGAGGGGTTGGGGGTCTCGAAACTGCCACCTGCCACTGATCACGGTCGCTGATGGCTGCTTCTGCCAATCTGTCGCTGCAAACTGCCACCGTTCGCCGTAGCTGCTCGCTGTCCCGGCCCCTGAATTTCAACCCCGGCCTTCGGGGTCGCTTCGCGCCTCCGCTCGGCACGTTTTCCTCAAGGGACAACATGGTCTTATCGGGGGGATACAGCCCCTTGAGAAAAACGACCTCGGCGGCCTACGCCCTGAGCCAAGACTCGATTGCCGAGGCGCTCCCCGCGGGGTGCCCGGTCAGGCATTCTCCGCAGCGGCAACGGTTTCGGGAGGTCTGCCCGATGAAGAAGGCCTGACCCCGCACGCGCAGTCGGAGAGGGCGCTCTCTCGCTTTGGGGTATTCGTCGGTAGATCGGGGTCGGCGGCAGATGGGAAGGCCTCCCCCACAACCTCCATTCCAAAAACCGCGTACCATATCGCCATGAAAGGTTTTCTCTTCACGCTGAACGCCATCCTCATCCTCATTGCCACCGTCCCGACGATCGTCCACGCAACCGAGATCCCCGAACAGTGGTTGACTGTCGCCGAGAAAAACGGCTTCGAGATCACCGCGAGCCACGCACAGACCCTCGAGTTCCTCGATCGAGCGGCGGCCGAATCCGAGATGATCCAGGTCACCACATTCGGCACCTCAGGCCTGGGACGACCGCTGCCCCTGGTGATCGTGTCCAAGGACAAGCTGTTCACACCCGAGGCCGCTGATGCCGCGGGCAAGCCCGTCGTGCTGATCCAAAGCTGCATCCATCCCGGTGAGGTCGATGGTAAGACTGCTTCGTTGATGATTCTTCGTGACATCGTGCTCGGCAGACACACCGATCTTCTCGATGCCGGCGTCATCTTGTTCGCCCCGATCTACAACGCCGACGGGCACGAGGATGTCTCTCCGACCAACCGGGCCAATCAGCACGGGCCCGTCGGCGGAATGGGTTTCCGGACGACGGCCACCGGTCTCGACCTCAACCGCGACCATCTCAAACTGGACAGCACGGAGGCTCGGGCCCTGGCATCCCTGGTCAACCGGTGGCAGCCCCATCTCCACGTCGACAACCACGTCACCAACGGCTCCCACCACCACTGGATCCTGACCTGGTCCCGAGCCGAGGCGCCGCAGTTGGCGCCCAGCCTCGACCGGTGGCTCGACGACCACCTTCCGGCAGTCTTCGGGAAGCTCGACAAGGCCGGCATCCCCAACGGCCCCTACGTCAGCCTGATCGATCGCACGAACCCCGCCGCAGGCATCGACTCGTCGGTCGCCGGACCCCGATACTCCACCGGCTACTTCACCCTACTGAACCGAATTTCCCTCTTGGTCGAAATGTATGCCTACGCGCCCTACGAGGCTCGGGTCCGGGCCAACAAGGCCATGCTGGAAGAACTCCTCAGCGAGATCGCGCGAGAGCCGAAAACTCTGATCAAGGCGGTGGACCAGGCCCGCGCACGGACGAGCCATCTCGGGCTGCCCGATGCGAAGCCGTCCGACATCGTCTTGCGGTGGCGAACGATGACCGGCGATGACACCGTTGCCTTCCCCGTCTGTAAATGGACGACCGAAGACTCCATGGTCACCGGCAGCCCGATGATCCACTTCAATTGCTCGCCGGAAGACCCGGTCCAGGAAGTGCCCTGGCGCCACCGACCCGAAGCCGAACTGAGTATCGAACGCCCCCGCGGTTACATCTTGATGCCCGGCTGGACCGAGGCTCAAAGACGCCTGGTCGATCACGGGCTGATCCTGAGGGAAATCAGCAAGCCTCTGACCCTGGAAGTCGAGACCATCCGCCTGGCACAAGCCAAGACCTCCTCCGGCCCCTACCAGGGCCGGGTTGTGATCGAAGACTTTGAAACCAGCCGCCAGACCGAGCGCCGCACAATCCCCGAAGGCGCCCTGTGGATTCCCGCCGACCAACCGAATTTCGAGATCGCAGTTCAGCTGCTCGAGCCCGAAGCCCCGGATTCCCTGGTGCGATGGGGCCTCTTGAACTCGGTATTTGAACGCAAGGAATACATCGGACTGGACACCCTGGAGGGCCTCGCTCGGGACATGGTGTCCGATCCTGAAATTCAGAAGGCCTGGGAGGACGCCCTCGAGGACGAAAAGTTCGCCGACAACGGCGGCGCCCGGTACATCTGGTGGTACCGTCGAACGGCCTTCTGGGACGAGAGCGTCGGTCTGATGCCGGTCTACCGAGTGATGGACCCAGTTGAGCTGCCGACCTCCACAGGCAGCCAATGAACCCGGTCGATCCCTGGGCGCCGCTCGGCGCGGCCCTTCTCGCCTACCACAATGGGCGTCACGATGCTGTCCTCCGCGTCGACAGCGACGTTTTTGACTCCGAAAATGTCGTCGTTCGCCTCTATTATCGGCCGGACGAAGACCCCCTGTCCGATTTGGACCTGAGAGCCCTTGACCGTTGTACGGGCAGGGTCCTGGACGCCGGCGCCGGGGCCGGTCGCCACGCTTTGGATCTTCAGTGCCGGGGCCTGGAGGTCACCGCACTCGATGTGTCGGCCAATGCCGTCCGAGTCATGCAGGACCGCGGTATCTCCGACGTCCGACAGGGTGACATCTACACATCAGACCTCGGATCCTACGACACCATCCTGCTCTTGATGAACGGCATCGGCCTGGCCGGCGGCCCCGAAGGTCTTGAGAGGCTATTCGACCGCTTCCGCCGACTCCTCAGGCCGGGAGGCCGAGTGATCTTCGATGCCGCCGGTCTCGATGCGGCCGTCCGCAAGGACGAATTCGAGGAACTGACCGATTTGGCAATCGGGCGACCGCGCCTGGGCGAGGTTTTTTTCCGTTTGACCTTCGACGATCTCGAGGGCTCGTGGTACCCATGGCTCTTCCCCACGCCAACCATGATGACCGAAGCCGCCCGAGCCGCCGGATTTGAGTTCACGGTCATCGGCCGAGGCGGCCGAGGCGCCTTCCTGGCTGAGATGACGGAGCCGGCGACTCCGAAAAAAAAGGAACACAATTGAACCGCAAAGATCGCTAAGAGCGCAAAGGGAACGCAAAGAGGTTATAAAAAACAAAAACAAGGCCCGGCCGAACGGCCGGGCTCATGATCTGACAGCTGAGAGCTGATCGCTGACAGCTTCTTTACAACTCGAACGGTATGCGAACGGTGCTCTCCTCGAGGTCGATACCGAAGGTCCAGCGACCGGGATCGATGCCGCCGGGGATCTTGAAGTACAGCCGGCCCTGGCAGGCCCTTCGGTCGTTGACCGAGACTGTATCGTAGGCGACTCCCGCACCCGGCGGCACAAAGAACTGCACCAGGCACGGCCGGCGGCTCGGTGGGAAATACTCCAGTGGATCCCGCGCGATATCGGCCGCAGCGATGACCTTCCGGAGTTGTGGGTAGGCCTGCCCGAACAATTTCTGGGTGGCTGCCGGGATCTTGGTTCCGTCAGGCGCTTTGACCCAGACATTCTCACGGTCGATCTTTGCCGAAGTCTTCGCAGGTGACGAGATCGCCATTTCGAGAATCAACCACTCATTACCAATCGTGCCCCTGGCGAATTTATAGCCCAGGACCACATCAACTTCCGGTCCTTCCTGCCTGAGAATGGACTTACCGAGTTGGTCAATTCCCGGGGTGTCCGTCGGGACCGCACTGCTGCACCCAATCGCCAATACCACAAGCCCCAAGGGAAGAATCATCATCGTTATTTTTCGGTTCAATCGTTTCATCATTACCTCCTGCCTTATCATATGTGCAAATCCAGTGCCACGTTACATACGCTCTTTCGATGTGTCGAGTTTCAGTCTCGTCCTTTCAGGGTGACACAGTGTCACCCCTCGGCCTTGTGGCACTCCCCGTCGGAGAGGGGGCGCTCTTGGTTTCCGGCTTCGCGGCGGGCCGGATCAAACTCAAGGCCTATACCCTCAAGCCTTCGAGTGGTACGATAAATTGAAGTGTCTGATCGTCGTCTCACCTCCGTGTCAGGTGCGCCACTCACCGGTGCCAACGCCTCTCCCCGGGCAGAGACGGCAAAAGTCAAACAACCCAAGAAGGTCAACGCCCGATTCAGGCGACAATTACTGCAAGGCGCGATCGACGAGAATGTCGACCTCCTGTCCGACCAACCACTTGGCACGACCGGCCGCGATCGGAGTCGACGGCGGCAGAAACTCAGGCGCTGGATTTTCGGGTCGACCATGGTCGGTGCTGTAATCGCAGCATCAGCGGGCCTCATGACGGTCAAGCCGACGACTGCCACCGTTCGAGCAGAAGCCGGGACGCCCGCTCCAGCCATTACTCGATCGTCGATGCCTGCGTTTTCGAGCGGCCGGTCTGCGGCGACGCTGCCGGCCCTGGCGGCCGCCACGTTGGTGCCGGGAACGATCCCGCTGGAAGTTCGGCACGTGGCTATCGATCCGGGTCACGGCGGCCGCGACGGTGGAACCTCTCTCCAGTTCGGAATGCTGGAAAAGGACCTGACCCTGGACCTGGCCCGCCGGCTGGCCGCCCTGCTGGCCGAGGCCGGTATCGGGAGCACCCTGACCCGAACCGACGACGTTGAGGTTTCACTGGCTGATCGGGCTGCTCGGGCCAACGCGGCACACGCCGATCTCTTCGTCTCGATTCACGTCAACTGGCTGCCTGATCGGTCTGCTCGAGGGTTCGAGACCTATTTCCTCGGCCCCTCGGACGACCCCTTCCTGACCGACCTGGCATCACACGAAAACCGGGACTCAGGTTTCACGGTCGCAGACACCCGTCGTCTGCTCGACGGAATCTACGCCGACCTCCGCCGCACAGAGAGCCAACGTCTGGCCGAGTCCATTCAAGGCTCGCTGTTCGAGGTTCTGCGCCGGGAAAACGACCAGGCCCACAGCCGAGGAGTGATGTCGGCGCCCTTCGTTGTCCTCGTCGCAACCGATATGCCCGCGGTCCTGGCCGAAGTCGCCTGTCTGTCCAACGAGCGCGAAGCCCGGCTGCTTGCTATTCCCGCCTACCGCCAGCACATCGTAGAGGGACTGGCCGACGGCATTCTCAAATACGCTCAAATCGTCGGAGGCTCAACTCCGGCCCAAGGAGACCAAGGATGAGTCAGAACAAGAACGAGATCTTTGTAGGTATCGACCTGGGCACCTCTCAGAGTTCCATTTCGACATCGGACGGCGAGCACCACATGGTTGAGAGCTTTGTCGGCTGGCCGGTTGACATGGTTGCCAAGAAAGTCCTGAAGCAAGAGGTTCTGGTCGGAAGGGACGCTCTTGAGAATCGGAGGATGTTGGACCTTCATCGCCCACTGGAACGGGGTCTGCTCAAAGAGGGTTCGGAAAAGGACCTCCTGGCTGTACGCGAACTGATCTCCCACCTGATGAAGGTCGCCGGCGTTGCAAAGGCCCACGAGGACGGCGCCAAGGTCCGTGCGGTCATCGGCGTTCCCGCCGAGGCCCTTCGCGTCAACCGCCAGCACCTCAGAGAGGCAATCAGAGGGTTCGTCGACCACCTGATCATCGTTTCGGAACCCTTTGCCGTCGCCTACGGTCTGGACGCCTTGCTCAACGCGATGGTTGTGGACATCGGCGCCGGAACGGTGGACTTCTGCGTCATGCAGGGGAGATTTCCAACCGACGACGACCAACGAACCCTGCCCAACGCCGGCGACTGGGTGGACGACCAGATTCTCAAGGCCCTCGGGGAGGAGCACCCGGAGCTGCGCGTTTCAGTTCACTCGGCCCGGACATGGAAAGAGAACTCCGGCTTTGTCGGAAACTCGAAGAAACCGGTGACGGTGACGACACCGGTCGCAGGAAAACCGACCGAGATCAACAT
>JAUWTC010000109.1 GCA_030609785.1 Holophagae bacterium | reverse complement strand
GGATGCACGAAGCAGATCCGGCAACCATGGGCGCCGGGCTGGGGTTCTTCGGAGAGCAATCGAAAACCCTGCGCCTTGAGGTCGGCCATCGCGGCTTCGATGTCGTCGACCCGGAGGCAAACATGATGGAGTCCCGGCCCCCGTCGTTCGATGTGTTTGGCGATCGGCGAGTCGGGTCCGGTCGGCTCGAGCAACTCCAATTGCCCGTCCCCCACCGGCAGAAAGGCAACCTTGACCCCTTGCTCGGGCACTTCGTCGGTGCCGCCTACGGCCAAGCCCAAGGCATCGTAAAACGGAGTCACCTCCGCCAGGCTCTTGACGGCGATTCCAATGTGGTCCAGCGTCGGTTTGCCCATGATCAGCTCGTTCCCGCGTCCTTCGAAACACCCGAAGGCACCATGCGTCGCAGCATTTCCCGGGCTATCACCAGACGCTGGACCTCGGAGGTGCCTTCGCCGATGGTGCAGAGTTTGGAATCCCGCCAGGCTCGTTCCACAGGATAGTCCTTGGTGTAACCGTAGCCCCCGTGAATCTGGATAGCCTCTTCGGCCGTCCTGACCGCCACCTCGGAGGCGTAGACCTTGGCCATCGCCGACTCCAGGGTCGAATTCTCACCGCGGTCTTTCTTGACGGCCGCCCTGAGGGTCAACAACCGGGCGGCATCGATCTCGGTCGCCATGTTGGCCAGCTTGTGCTGAATCGCCTGGAACGAGAAAATTTTTCGACCGAACTGCTCGCGGACCGTGGAGTACTCCAGGGCTGCATCCAGGGCGCCCCTGCCGATGCCCAAGGCCAGCGCGGCAATCGAGATGCGGCCTCCGTCGAGGATCTTCATCGCCTGCACGAAGCCGTCGCCCTCATCCCCCAAAAGGTAGTCCGCAGGGATCCGGCAGTTCTCGAACACCAGGGAGGAGGTATCGGAGCAGCGCATGCCCAGCTTGTTCTCTTTCTTGCCCGGTTCCACACCAGGTCGATCGAAGGGGACGAAGAAGGCAGAAATTCCGTGGTGGTCGGCCTCGCGGGAGGTCCTGGCCACCGCCACCACGCAGTCACCGACTGTGGCGTGCGTTATAAAGGTCTTCGAACCGTTGAGGACCCACTCGTCGCCGTCCCGAACCGCCGTCGTGCGAGTCCCTCCGGCATCGGAGCCCGCCTCGGGCTCGGTCAGGGCCCAGGCGCCGATCCACTGACCCGAGGCCAACTTCGGCACGAACTCGCGCTTCCGCGCCTCAGAACCGAACTGGTAGAGGTGGTTGGTGCACAGTGAGTTGTGGGCGGCCACCCCCAAGCCGACGCCGCCGTCGGCGGCGCTGATCTCTTCCAAGATCACCGCGTACTCGACATAGCCCAACCCGGCGCCGCCGTACTCTTCCGGAATGACCACGCCGAGCAGGCCCAGTTCGCCCATCTGAGCGAAGAGCTCTTTGGGAAAGTGCTGGCGTTCGTCCCAGTCGACGCCGTTGGGGGCAATCTCCGAACGAGCCAGATCCCGCACCATGTCCCGGATTGAAAGCTGATCCTGATTGAGTTCAAAGTCCATAAATCCTCCACCGCCTCGACGGACGATCATTGTAGTAGAGCTATCAATTATCAGCTATCAGCTGTCGGCCGTCAGTAGAATTCTAATCGTCACGATGCGGGCCGGGAGGCCCGCGCTCCCACAGGCAGTCCCAGCGCCCCTTTGTGCCTATTTATGGCTATTCCCGTGTGTTTTTCAACCAACCCAACCGCGCGAAGCGCATCTCGCGATGAGCGTGACCGGATTGGCCACTCCGCCACCATCGAGCCAAATCGTAGACTCCCAAGGGCCAATACGGCCACGCTCATCGCGCCTGCCACGTCTCCAATTCAATCCCGCTGTAATAGTGACCCAGGATGCGGTCGAAGGTCATGCCGGAGCGGGCCAATCCGTAGGCGCCGTTCTGACAGAGCCCGACGCCGTGACCCCACCCGCGCCCCAGGAAGCGGGCGACCTTGACACCGTCGGCCCGGGTCCGAACCTGGACGGTGAACAACGTCTCGGGCAGGTCGAGGGCCCTGCGTACGTCAAATCCGGTCCACTCCTTGCGCTGTCCCGACCGGCCGACGGCCGCTAGACCAACGACCCGTCCGAAATCGGTACGACGCGTAATCTCCAGCTTTTCCAGGTCCGGGATGTCCAGCCGCTGCGCCAATTCCGACCACGGTTTTTCACGAACCCACTCCCGCCAGGCGGAGCGTCGATCGGCCTCGCCGGAACCACCGGAACGTCGGACGACCAGGCCGACAACCTGATCGCCCCGGCGCAGCCGCTCCAGTTCGGCGCCGGGCCGCACGGTCTGAGCCGCTCGTTGCCTGTAGCCGTCCCGCCAGCGTTCCCACAGAGGCACGGTCGCCGGCAGAGACTCCGAGGCCTTGGCCCTACGGGGGAAGATCCCCACGCCGCCCGGCCGCGGGACCGCCTCGCCCCGGTCACGAACAACGACGCCGGAAAGTTCCAGCACTGCCAAAGCCGCGGCCTCCGGCCACGACGACCCCAATCCGCCGACCGGTGGGTCCAGGGGCGCCTTGTAGAGGTCGGCAAGGAACAACAATCCGTCCAGTGCCGAGGTCTCGGGACTGAGAATTTCCGCCGACCGCGTCAATCCACCGGCCTCCAACAGGCCCCTGGAAAAGGCCTCCAGACCGGCCAAGGCTCGGGAGTCGACTGTAATCCCCGCCTCCCGGGCAACCGCTTGGACAATGGCCTCAGGGGACGCGTCGGCTTTCAAGCCCAGTACCCTCAGAGCGACCGTGGCCCCGAAATCCGTCGATGTCTGCCACGATCCCTCGGCGCCGGCGCCGACAAGCTGCAAGTCACGGTCCCACGCACAGGGAACGGCCTGGAGGTAGGGCTGTGCCCGCCCGGAGAAGAGCTCGGACGAAGTCTCGGTGTGACCACCGCACGTTGATGTGTACATCGCGTCGATCGGCCGTCCGTCAAAGACGGCGATCAGACCGGAGGTTTCTTCGATCGCCCGATTTGTCAGCCGATGTTCGACACCGACGCCGTGATAGACCTGACAGGCGGGCGTGTCGCAAATGTCGTACCCCTCGTCATCGTGATCCCCGAGGTGAGCGATGGCATAAGTCCTGGCCGCGACGGACTGGGCCTTGAGCGCCTCGACCTCGGGAAAGACCGATGGCCCCATTTCTCCCGGCACAACCCCCTGGAGGTAGCGTTCGAGGTTGAGCTCGTTGATCAGCAGCACCTCGTCGGCGCCGGACGGTCGCGCGCGGAACCGACCACGGTACCGGCTATGGCCCACCGTTGCAGGGTATTCTCCGGCAGGTTCCAGCAGGATTTCGCCGTCTGAAACGATCATCCCTCCCTCTCCCTTCACGCGAACCTTGCCCGAAGTAGACACGGGGAACGCACCGGGGAAACCAGCCTGGGCCAGAGCGGCTTTCGGGTCTACCGGTTCTGCCGACGGCCAGTGCACCCGAATCCGGTTGAGCCCGCCGGGTTCGGGGAGACTCTTGACTTCGAGGTCATGGCCGAATACCCGTTTGAGGGTGCGACCGGCTTCGAGGGCCGCCTCATCGCTGCTGAAGGCGCCAGCCTGGTACCACACCGGGCCCTCGCCGTTGCTGACGGTCAACGGACCCCAAAGCCATTTGACGTTGGTACCCATCGTCAACAGCCACGCCCGCCCCGGCTCGGGCAGGGTGATCGTCTTCGAGGTTCGCTGCAGCAGGACCCGAATAAGCGGTTCCTCGAGATCGTCGGTCGGCACTGCCGCGGGAGGCGGAATGGTCGGAACGGCGGTCGGCGTCGGTTGGGGCGTCGGCGTCGGGGTCACAACCGGAGTCGGCGTGGGCTGCGGCAAGGGGACGGAAGGCCGCGGCGTCGTCGCACACGCACCAAACCCGAGAGCCAGGACGACACAGAGGGAACTCGACACCGCCTTGCGTCGAAGGCGCCCGCAGCACAATTCTCTCGCAAAGATCGCCAAGCACGCAAAGATGAAAAACATTAAATCCCTGTCTTCCTTTGCGATCTTTGCGTCTTCGCGAGAGTCAACAGGGTCCGTCACGGCGTCCGTCGCTCGCTGTGATCGGCCAGGCGCTGCTTGCGGTAATCGGATCCTCTCAATTCGATACGCCGGCACATCTCGTACAAGCGTGACCGGATTCTCGTCGAGACCCGGTCGGTCAAGGTCTCTTGCCCACCGCCGCCGAAGTCCGAATAGTTGGTCGTGAAGATCGTTTTCCGGCCCTCGACATAGCGCGAATTGACCAGGTAGTAGAGCAAATCCATCACCCAGGGCGTTACCTTGCCCGCCCCCAACTCGTCGAGTACCAGGAGGTCGGCTTTGATCAAGGGCCGCATCAACTCCCGCTGGGCCCCGGGCGTGTCGAAGGTCATCTGGATCTCAAGGACCAGCGACGTGAAGTCCTGGAACCGGGCCTGAACCCCCTTGCCGGTGATCAACTCCTGGAGGGTCGCAACCGCAAGGTGGGTCTTGCCGGTTCCGACCGGCCCCATCAGGAGCAGACCCTTGTCGCCCTCCGGCCACAGGTCGACGAATTCCTGGATCCCGCGCAACGCCCGGGCCAGGGTCGGGTCATCTGGATTCCAGATCTGGAACCCGTCCAGGGTGCAGTGTCGGTAGCGCCCCGGAACCCCTGCCTTTTCCAACAGCCGCTCCCGCCGGTGGCCCTCGGCACATTCGCACCGCCGCACGAATTCCCGACCCTCGGTTTCCATCAGTTCCCATCCGGTGTCATTGCACCGTGAACACTCGGGTTCGAACACTTTGTCAACCATGCGGGAAGTATAGCTGGAATGCCGGGGGGCTGGGAGGCGGAATTGAACGTCCAACGTCCAACGTTCAACGCCGAACATTGAAGTTCGCGCCTGAAGACTCCGAGAAGGGAACAGTAACGGTCGATGCTGAGGACTGACGCTGTCATCAGACGCTGGGCCTGCCCCTGGCACTGTACGTGAAGCTGTGATCTGACGCCGTCCACCATCGCTATCGGGGTTCGGGACGGGTCGCGCTCCCCGAGAACCCCCTTGGAGCACTGCCTTCAGGCCGTAAATCTCGACACCGCCGGCACCGAGTGTCGCCATCCAAACAATCGGTGACCCCAAACGCGTATTTCGAAGTTGAGCGTTGAGCGTTGGACGTTGGACGTTTTGCCCCCCGCCTCTCCTCCTTCTGCCCCGGCCGAAGACCGGGAGGCGCTACCATGTCTCCCATGCCCCGCATTCTGCACCTCCTGTCCCAGCGCCCCTCCTTGACCGGGTCGGGCATCACTCTCGACGCCCTGGTACGCCACGCAGCGACGGCTGGATGGGACCAGCAGGTGGTGGTGGGCGTCCCGGCGGACGATGCCTCTCTCCAGGTCGGCGGCCTGGACACCGATCGCATCCATACGCTTCGCTTCGAAACGCCTGAGCTGCCGTTCCCGGTGCCCGGAATGTCCGATGTCATGCCCTATCGCTCGACCCGGTGGTCGGACATGAGCCCTGACCAACTCAGGGAATACCGCCAGGCATGGACCCGCCAACTCCGTCCTCTGCTGGACGAATTCACGCCCGACGTGATCCACGTTCACCACCTATGGATCCTGGGCTCGATGGTCAAGGACCTCAGCCCCAACACCCCGGTCATTTCTCACTGCCACGCCACCGGCCTCCGTCAGATGAGACTCTGCCCCCACTTGGCGGAGGGCGTCCGGCAGGGATGTCGGCGCAACGAGGCTTTCGCCGTTCTCCACTCCGAGCACGCCCATCAGTTGCGCCGAGACCTTGAGATTCCTGAGAAGAGAATCCACATTGTGGGAGCGGGTTTCCGGCAGGACCTGTTCCACCGGCGAGGCCGCCCCGGTCGGCTAACCCCTCGACTGGTCTACATCGGTAAGTACGCCCATGCCAAGGGGCTGCCCTGGCTGTTGGACGCGTTCGAGAAGTTGCGGACCGCTTCCCCCGATCTGGAACTCCACGTCGCCGGGACCGGCACCGGCCCCGAGGCGGAGGCGCTTCACCGGAGAATGTCAGCGATGGCCCCGACCGTCGTCCTCCACGGCCAGCTGAACCAGGCCGAATTGGCTGCCTTGATGCGCCAGTCGACGGTCTGTGTACTGCCATCCTTTTACGAGGGTGTCCCGCTGGTCCTGGTCGAGGCCCTGGCATGCGGCTGCCGCCTGGTGGCCACCGATCTGCCGGGCGTTGCCGAAACCATCGCCCCCCGGATTCCACCGACTGTCATCGAGATCGTCCCAAGGCCACGATTGCAAGGCCCGGACACCCCGGTCACCGACGACCTCCCCGCCTTCACCCAACACCTGGCGGCAGCCCTCAAGCGATCAATCACCGCTCCCCCGCCAGATGAAATATCTCTCGAGTTCTTCACCTGGAACGCCGTCTTCGACCGCGTCGAACGGTTGTGGCTGGAAGCACTCAAGCCGACCATGTGATCCGTGAGGAACAAGAACACAGTTGAACCGCAAAGACGCCAAGGACGCTAAGGAAACGCAAAGGAATTATGAGGGCACATGGCCCCAACCAACCTGCGTTAAGATCTCCTGTTGGAGGCATACATGGCCGTCATTATCTGGCACAACCCGCGGTGCTCAAAGTCCAGACAGGGCCTGGCCCTGATTGAAAATCAAGGAATCGAACCGACCATCGCCCGATATCTCGAGAATCCGCCCTCGGCTGGGGAACTAGACCGTGTGCTCACGCTCCTGGGTATGGAGCCTCGGAACTTGATGCGGCGCAAGGAAGCGATTTACAAAGAACTGGGCCTGGACGACGAGTTTCTCAGCCGCTCTGAGCTGATCACGGCGATGGTCGAAAATCCGAAGCTGATTGAACGGCCAGTCGTGATCAATGGTGATCGTGCCGCCCTCGGGCGCCCGCCCGAGGCCATCCTGAAGATCTTGTAAAGGGCTATCAGCTCAGGCAATTGTAAGACTACCCAGGATGGCGAACTGCCACCGATGAACCCATCGGTCTTATTGAATCGCCAGATGCTCAGGGTCTACTTTTCAAAATCTTCTTTGCGTTTCCTTCGCGTCCTTCGCGCTCTTGGCGGTTCAAATGGTTTCTTGTCCGGAGCTATGAGATGCTGTCGGTTTGGAGGCTCAAGATGCATCTTCCCCGTGAGTTGGACCCCGTCGAGATACGAGTCTTGGGGTGTTTGCTGGAAAAGGAACTGACGACGCCCGACGCCTACCCCCTGACGCTCAAGGCACTGGTGGCGGCGTGCAACCAGAAATCCAGCCGTTCACCGGTGATGCAGCTGTCCGAGGCCGATGTCCGAGCCGCCCTGGACCGCCTCCACCAGGAGGTTCTCGTCTGGCCGGTGAGCGGGGCCCGCAGCGAGCGCTGGCGTCACGCCCTCAAACGACAATGGGCACTGGACGGACCGACCCACGCAGTGATGTGCCTCTTGCTTCTTCGCGGTCCCCAGACCATAGGGGCCATCCGAAACCGGGCCGAACGCATGCACCAATTTGCCGACAACCATGAGATCGAAACCACCCTGGACACCCTGCGCCAAGGCGACGAACCCCTGACCGTTCTGCTGGGCCGCCGCCCCGGCCAAAACGAGGCCAGGTGGATGCACCTGG
>JAUWTC010000217.1 GCA_030609785.1 Holophagae bacterium | reverse complement strand
GCGCGATCGGCGCCACCAGGGGCCGCAGGATCCGTAAAATTCTCGCAACCCCGCTTTCGCTCAAGCCCCCGAACGGCCATTGGGCCAGCAAGGCCACGGCCGCCAGCACTCCGAATGCCGACCCAAATGCCCAGAGCGCACCGAGGCCCGCGCCGAAGAACAGCAAGGTCCATACGAGGATCAGACTGACCATCTGAATCCACCGCAGGGCGGTGAGAACCGGAGACAGGACAACTTGCTCCTGGCTGCCAAGTGCCAGCAACTCATCGTGGTCCTCAACCAAACCCTGGAAGCGGACGTTACCGAACTCCGAAAGCCTCCGCTGAAGAATCTCGGCCACCAGCATGACGATGAAGATCAACGCACCGACCAGTGTCAGGGTCACCGGATGGAACAACCAGTTAACCACTTCGGTCTTCATGCCAGCACGTCCCGCCGCATTTTCAGTTCCAGTCGATTCATCTCGCCCTTATCCTTGGTGTGATCGTAACCCGAAAGGTGCAAGACGCCGTGAACCGTCAGTTACTCGAGTTCCCTGAGTTCTGAATGGCCGAGCCGTTCCGCCTGATCCCGGGCAGTGTCCCGTGAGAGCACCAACTGTCCAAGCAGGACCCTACCATCGGGCAATTCGGCACCATCGGGAAAGGACAACACATCGGTGGCTTCGTCGATCTGACGATACTGCCGGTTGAGGTCTTGTATTCGGCTGTCGTCGGTCACGAGGATGTGCACCTCGCATGGTGGCGAGCCCAAGCTGTCCAGGACCCCAGTCACAACATTCCGAAGTGCCCGCGCTGCGGGGACTGAAGGCCTTCGTTCCCATCGGATCAGCACGTCGTGGGTCGTCAACGGGCGCCCTTGTTGAAGTCGAAACCCGGATAGTCGATCCGGTGGTGGTACATGTTGGTCAATACCCACAAGAAGGCCGTCGCCACCTTATCCAATTCAGAGAACGTCAGATCACTGTCGACCAGCTGACCATCCTCCAGGGTGTCGGAAAAGATCCGGCTGATCATTGCCTGGATCTTGGCGGGACTGGGTTTCTCGATAGTTCGGGCGGCCGCCTCAACGGCATCGGCCAACAGCAGGACCCCAAGCTCCTTGGTGTGAGGTTTCGGGCCTGGGTCACGGTAGTCACTCTCCCTCACCTCACCCATCTCGGGGTCGGTCAACTCTTTCGCCTTTGCAAAGAAGTACCGGATCAGCTTGGTCCCGTGGTGGGTAGCGATGCCCTGGCGTATGGCCAGCGGCAACTTCGCCTCTCGGGCCATCTCCAGGCCCTCCTTGACGTGGCTCTGGATCACCAGGGCCGACATCGATGGCGACAGGGAATCGTGAGGGTTCTCTCCCTGCTGGTTCTCGACGAAATAGCCGGGCTTCACCAACTTCCCCACGTCATGGTAGTAGGCGCACACTCTCAACAGCAGTGAGTTGGCGCCGATGGCATCGGCACCGCCTTCCGCCAGGTTACCGACCGAAAGGGAATGCTGGTAGGTTCCCGGCGCCTCCAGAGAGAGCCTCTTCAGCAGTGGCAGGTTCTGGTTTGACAGTTCCAGCAGCCGAATGTCGGTCGTAATGCCAAAGAGGTTCTCGAACACCGGCAGGAGCAGGCTGGCCACCCCAATCGACAACGGTCCCCCGAGGAAGGCAGCAACCATTTCCAAGGCCACCTTCTCCATCGGGTTCGGCCATCCGGACCACAGGGCCAGGACGAGGACGACCGCAGCATTGCCCAGACCGACCATCGCGCCGACCCTCCCGAAGGCCGAACGTTGCTTGAAGTGGGCGGAGGCAAGAACCCCTATCACCCCCGAAGCCAGAGCGAAGAACAATACCGTGAAATCGCCCCCCATCATGACCGACGCCATGATGGCCACACACACGGCAAACAGCACGGCCACCTGGGAACCGACGATCATCGTGACGGTCACGGCGCCCGCGGCAAACGGCAGGGCCCAAAGATAGACGTCAAGGTCTGACATCATCGGGCCCAGAGAGTTTCGGGCAACCGCCGTCGCCAGAAACAGCCCCAGACGGTTGATCCCGGCAAAGAGCACCATCAAGATGAGGACCATCGACAACCGGCTTCGGCCTTCTGTGGTGCCGAAGAAGCTCCCCAACAATCGCCACCATCCGACGACCAACAAAAACATCAAGCCGCCAATCCCCATTTGATTGGTGAAGGCCGCAACGTCCTGTCGTTGGTTATTGAGATATTGGAGCACGCGGGCAACCGAGAACGTGACCTTGTCACCGCGACGAATCAGGATCTGACCCCGGCTGAAGACCTGCGAACGCGGCGTGACCGCTTCTTCGGCGGCACGAATGCGTTCGACGGTACCAACCCTGCTATAGACGAGATTCGGCGGCAAGTTATTCGTCAGAAACTGCACCGAAGCCCTGAGCCACACCCGCTTCACCGAAGCCTGCTCCAGGAGCATAGCCCGGACCGAAGTCTCGAGCTCGGTTCGTACATCGATCACGCCCGCCACGTCCGCGGGACCGATATCCCGTTCCACCCCTGTGGAGAGGTCTCTCAGGACCAAGCCCTTCGCAGCCCTGCGTTCCAGGGAGCGCCGGTCGTCCACGATGCGGTACTGATACAGCTGAGCGGCCACCTGAATGAGAGCGCTCTCCAGCCGTTCCAAACACTCGGAGCTTTCGATGACCGAAACCATCTCCCGCTCCAGGTGGAGGTCCGAAGCGCTGTTCAAATCCACCTCAACCTCTTCGCTTTCAACAAGCCGGCATGCCTGGAATACGCTTCCTATCTGATCGACCACATCGACCTGCTGTCTCGGTTCAAAGTCATAGACCGGGCGCACGGCCTCGCGAGCTTCGACCCGCATCGCCTCGGTGGCCGCCGGGTCGGGCACTGTGATGTCCATCGGCATCAAGACGTCGTAGGTGGCAACATCGCCCGGCGACCAGTCCGGCAGCAGACCACCTGCCCTGGGCAGCAGGAGAGCCGCACAGACCACGATAGCCAACGCCGCCCACACCCAGGGCACATCGAGAATCCGATCCCACCAGTTGCTGCGCTCATCCAACCCTCGCTGGATTCGGCTGACTGCCGTTCGGTCCTTGGGCGACAGCTTCTTATTCACCGGGCGGCCTCGTCTCGGGTATTTCTGGCGGCTTCCCAGCGAGCGTACCGGTCGACGACCTCCTGTACCAGGCGATGCCGCACGACATCCCGATGATTGAATTCAACAAAGGACATGCCCTCGGCGCCGTCCAGGATCTCGAGGGCCTCGACCAGCCCGGACCGCTGGCCTCTCGGCAGGTCGATCTGGGTGATGTCCCCCGTGATAACCGTTTTGGAGTGAAAGCCCATTCGGGTCAGGAACATCATCATCTGCTCGTGGGTCGTATTCTGAGCCTCATCGAGAATGATAAAAGCATCGTTCAAGGTCCTGCCCCGCATGAACGCCAGCGGAGCGATCTCGATAGCCTGGCGCTCGATCAACTTGGAAACTTTCTCAAAACCCATCAAATCGTACAACGCATCGTACACCGGGCGATGATAGGGATTGATCTTTTCGACCAGATCGCCCGGAAGAAAGCCCAGACGCTCACCGGCCTCGACAGCCGGTCGGACCAGAACGATTCGCCGGACCTCTTTCTCCATCAAAGCCGCCGAGGCCATAGCGACAGCCAAGTAGGTCTTCCCCGTTCCCGCCGGCCCGGTGGCGAAGACGTAGTCGTGCGAGTAGACCGCCCTGATGAACAACCTTTGATTGAGGTTTCTCGGGACCAGATAGCGCTTGAGGGCTCCCGGGATGCTTGAATCAAGAAAGAACTCCTCCAGATCGAGGGTAATGTCTTCCTCGAGCACCCGAACCCCGGTCCTGAACTCGTGCTTGCCGACCCCCCCTCCCGCGGAGAGCAGCCGGTCGAAACTCTCGATCAGGCGGGTTGCAATCGCCACCGCGCCCTCCGGACCGTCGAGAGACACTTCATTCCCCCGAGCGGACACCTTGAGGTCGAGCCGCTGTTCCAGATACCTGAGGTTCTCATCCTTGATGCCGAACAACCTCTCGACGTTGCGCTGGGAAACTGAAACCTGCTCCACCATCACACCTTCCGTTGGCGAGCGCCGACGCTCACCGCGGATGCAACACACACGAAATCAGGAGGTTGATCGTCTTTCATAGATAAATCAGCCGACCAAAGAAAGGTCGGCGCACGCAGACGGAGGGAACGTAACGGCCCACATGAACTGGCATTCTATCAAATTGACGAAATATTGCCGATCAGTTTATCCAGTTTCATTTCTCCGGCCTCCACTCAGGGTCGGATATACCCATCGTGTAGTTGATGAAACGAGCGAGGACGAAGAAATAATCCGAAAGCCTATTGAGGAACGGCATCACATCCTCCGGCACGCCTTCTCCCTCTTTCGCCAGGGCTCGGACCCTTCGCTCCGCTCTTCGGCAGACTGTCCTGGCGAGGTGAGCCAATGCCGCGGGGCGGCTTCCACCAGGCAGGATGAACGCATTCAACTCCGGGAGGCCCTCATCCATGTTGTCGATCCACCCCTCCAACTGGGCCGAAGTAATCGGGAGGGTTATCGAGGCCTCGGTATTGTCAGCGTCGGCAATCGCCCCTCCCAACTTGAACAGGGCGCCCTGAATTTCCCGGATCCAATCCAGGCAACCCCCGGGAAGCGGCTCACAGGCCAAGAGACCCAGGACAGCATTGAGTTCGTCAAGAGTCCCGTAGGCTTCCAGCCTCGGGTGGTCCTTCTCAACCCGCCCACCGGAAAACAACGAGGTCGTCCCGGCGTCACCCGTCTTGGTGTAGATCTTCATTGATACATCGTAACCCAGCGGAGCCGAGAGCTGAATCAAGGCAGAGATCCAGGGGCTGCAACAGGGCTGTGTGAACGCTCAACGTTCAACGTCCAACGTCCAACGCTGAAGTTCGCGTTTGGGGAGGCCGGTAATTGGGGGGTTAACGCTCGTTGCCAGCGGTGTCGAGGTTCTTGCTCGTGGGCCCTTGCGTTCTTTGGGCTTCGGCGGTTTCGTCCCACCAAAATCCGCCCGCGGGCGCGTACTTCAAAGTTGAGCGTTGAACGTTGGACGTTGGACGTTCTTGTGTTTTACGCTTCGTCTGTCATTTCCACTTTGGTTGCGGCTAAGGGGCCGCGCTGGTTTTCCTTTGCGTCCTTTGCGGCTTGGCGGTTCAATTGTCGCCTTACCCCTAAACCCTATTCCCAAAATCCTAAACCCTCGTTTCCTGGGAATCTTCGCAGGCACCTGGGCTGTTATCGACAGCGCTATTGCCCCTCACGCGCCCGGGGTGTAGCCTTTCATCATGAAGGCAACCGATCACCCGGATCGGGCATCGAGCCCACTCTTCGCCCCTGAGATTCCTCCTCCG
>JAUWTC010000301.1 GCA_030609785.1 Holophagae bacterium | reverse complement strand
CACGGCCCCGGCCGGGGTGGTGACCCCGACCTTCGCCCGCTATCGCTTTGACACCACCGGAGGTCTGACGGACATCGGACCTGCTGCCGACGGCGAGGTCGAGGACTACTGGTTTGAGACTCCGCTCTTCATCGACGGCTTCGAGTCTGGAGGCACGACCGCCTGGAGCAACTCGGTACCCTAAAGGCCCGTCCGAAAAACCCCGACGCGGCCCGTTGGTCGAATGGGTCTCCGTTTGCCCCGAGGTCGAGATCGGACTCGGCGTCCCCCGCCCGACCATCCAATTGGAAGGGGACGATGTCACCCCTCGTCTGATCGTGCCGAGCACCGAGGACGATTTGACCGAAAGGATGGAGACCTACGCTCGGAGAAAGCTCAGGGAACTCCAAAGCCTCAACCTTGACGGCTTCGTATTCAAGAGCAAATCTCCCAGTTGAGCTACTCACAAGATTTCGACCATTACAATGCGGGGCGGGAGCCCCGCGCTCCAAGACACAGTCCCAGAAGTCCTTCTAGTTTCAATCTTTTTCTCTTTGTGCTACTCCTGGGTCAAGATCGTTTCTTTATTACAAGAACTCTATCTCTTCCTTGTTTTAACTCCCTTTCTTCTTATGATTTACGCTGTATCTGAGAGAAGAAAGAAAACAAAAAACGCGGAGACGCAGAGGTGTATTGTGCAGCCTCGCCGCGTGCACGAAGTCCACCGCTTCTTGTTCGAGACCGGTGCTGACGGGCTCAGACTCTGCGTCCCTGCGGATCGTCAGCGGTGTGGGGAAAGAATTGCCGGAGACGGTCGTCAACCCAGATGAGGCAAAGTGCGAAGATCATGGTACCGACTCCGATGGCCGCGTCGATGAAACGCGGCGCCGTCAGTGCCAGGCGGATCATCACCGTTGCGACGGTGAAGCCGAAATAGCGAAAGGCGAAATCATAGGCCCGGCTGTACCGCAGAGAGGCCAACACGACGAGGACGTCGGCGAAGATCAAAATGGTGTAGAAGCTGATAAAGAAGCTCGAATAGAAAGCTCGAAAACAACCGACCAAGCCTCCCCCATTGCTGAAAGCATCCCAGATCACCACGACACCGATCACCTCGAGGATCAGGAGAACCGTAAAGACGAAGGAAATGGCGTGGAAGTGGGAACCGCTCAGTTGTTGCGACCAAGACTGCGGAACCCAACCCTGGCGCCCGGCCTCGATGACGGCCACGGCGCCCAGGAAGAGAACCACCAGGGCGGCGGCGCCGAAACGGGTACTTCGATCGCTGCTGAGACGACCCTCGAGGTTGTCGAAAATCACGTTCGAGTGCTTGAGAATAGCTTGAAACAACACCACGGATCTCCAATCCCCCTGGGACATTGATGGACGGCACTCTCGACCCATTAGATTGTGCAGATAAGGAGATTTCGTTACCAGCCGGCAGCTTCTGTAGACTACGGAATATTCGGGGGTAGCCCAGTGGTTCAGATGAAGGTATGAAGATCATCGAGCGAATTCTGTGGGTAACTGGGCTGATTCTCTTGGCGGTAGCCCTCTTCGGTTGGGCCAGGGGCGCCTATCTCAGTCGCCGGGATGTGGCCAGATTTGAACAGGCGCGAGCAGCCGAAGAGGCCCGGTTGGCGGCCCTACCCAGCCCGACACCTGCGCCGACTCAAACACCACTGCCTCCGGTGACAGCCGACGAACTGGCATCGGCTGACGCAAAGGTCGACACCGAGTTGTGGTCACCAAAAAGAGTCGATCAGTACGAGGAGAGCCTCGACGTCGATACCGGTCTTCCCCTTGCGCTCCTGAGCATTCCCAAGATCGATCTTGTCGTACCGGTGTACGAAGGCACCAGCGACTTGATTCTCAATCGTGGACTGGGCCGCATCGTGGGAACGGCACAACTGGGTGAAAACGGGAATTGCGGAATCGCCGGTCATCGTGACGGCTTCTTCCGAAAACTCAAGGACATTGGCCCGGGCGATCAGATCAATCTTCAGACACTCAGTGGGGACGACACCTTCGTCGTCGAAAACATCAAGATCGTCCTGCCGGAGCAGGTCGAGGTCCTCCGACAGGGCGAAGAGGACGCACTCACCCTGGTGACCTGTTACCCCTTCTATTTCGTCGGCAGTGCTCCGAAACGTTACATCGTGCGGGCCGTTCGAATGCCCCAGAGTTGATACACTCCTTCCTTACAATTTGTCGTTC
The DNA here is from genome assembly GCA_030609785.1 of Holophagae bacterium. Lineage (GTDB taxonomy): Bacteria > Acidobacteriota > Thermoanaerobaculia > Thermoanaerobaculales > Sulfomarinibacteraceae > DAOWGJ01. Next base: position 2,270 of record JAUWTC010000301.1, on the reverse strand, counting down.
GGTTCCAAAGTTGCCAGGCCGCTGATCGATACGATCAAAGAAGGCACGCTGCTCTTCGTCGACTCTCCCGCCCTGAAGTGGCTCAACACATCGGAGTTCCTGAGCGGGTACGGCTACAGATGCGGAGCCGGGGGCCGCCCGAAGGGCAACCAGGTGCCGTTGATGTACTCCCCTACTCGTTCAGCTTGTCATCCAGCCAATACTTGGTGCCCGCAACGTCGGCGTTGAGCATCAGACCCTTCTCGGTGATCTGGTAGATGGCGAGGCCGTTGATGAAGTTGGTCTTGACCTCGGCTGCGTTCTTGCCGGCCGATGCGGTGGCGCCGGCATCCGCCTGCCAGCCCTTTTCGATGAAATTGGTCAGGGTCGTCGTGTCCTGGAAGAAAAACACCACCTGGTATTTGTTGACGCCGAGGCCGAAACCGATCCCGCCGGTTCCCATCTTCATGTAGGCACGCTTGCCGCTCTCCTTTGCGACCGCAACACCCCTGCCGCCGCCGCCCGAGATGCCGAAGGCTACCTTGGTATTGTCGAAGACCGCCCAACCAACGGCCTTGTCGAACAGACTCTTCGCATTGGCATTCTCTGCGAAGAGATTGTCCAGCGTCTCCTGTGCGACCTCGTTGATCTTGGCGCGCTTGGAGTCGTCCTTGAACTCGCCTGAGGTCTTCTCCTCCGCGAGCACCGTTCCCGGAACGACAAGCGCCAGTGCCACGACACATACGGTGAGGATTGCAGCTGTCTTTTTCATGGTTTTACTCCTTCTTCCTTCATTAATGAATATCCGGCCCACGAACGATCCGCTCATGCCCGGACTCAGTCGAAGGGTTCCCTCCATCGATACTCCCAGGGTAACAGAAGACCGGCCGGTCCCCCATGTTTCATCCGAAGTTCCGTTTCGGAGAGTTTCGTTGTCGACCACAAGACCGTCCGGCCCTGACGCGCCACTTCGCGTTTGATATCACCCCCGACGGAACACGGATCGTATTCGACCGACTGCGTGATCACGCGGACATCGTCCTGATCGACTTGGCGGACAACTCAAACCCCCTTCCCTTTTCGGCACATCCGCTACCGGCTGACAGCGATCTCATGATGGAATAAATGTGCGTTTGTCCTTGCCGATTCGCACGCTGGGCCCTATATTGTGCAGAAGAGGTCAACAAAACATGCCAGGGGTGAGGCGAAAGGGCCATCCTGATTTTGAGGCACACCAAGCTCGTTCGGTGTGGCGTGTGCCGCGTTTTTCAGTCGCGCGTTGATCGCGGGAAAGAAGGGGGATGAAGATGAATGTGAAGAAAGACCATAACCGTGTGTGCACCGTCCGCCGAGTGGGCTGCGCACTGTCTGTGGCATTGCTGCTGACCATTGCTCACTCTGCCCACGCCCAAAGGTCGGGAACTTTTGAGCCGCCGACGTACGTGGGGAATTCCGCCGGAATTTCACTCAACGGTCAGGGGGGGTTCTTTAACCCTCTACCGGCGACCAGCGTCAGTGCCGAGGTGTATCAGTACGCCGGCAACACCTTGGGAATCCCTCAGAATCCTACCGGCGAAACCCAGTTTGCCGCCAGCGAAGGTCCCGCCGGCTCGATCTTCTCAAGGTCGGAACTGACGTTCCCTTTTGACGATGGTTCCGGGCTTTGGATGGTTTCGTTCGACATTGCAATTACCTTCACCGGATCCCTTCCGACGGCCCAGAATATCGGCAGTTTCTCAACCCGTGAATCCGGAGTCGACGCGACTTTTATCAGTCTGGCAACGTGGGTCGACACCAACACCGCTGCCAACTGGAACGCAGATTACGTCTGGTACGACAGTACGGGCGCACAACTCCAGGAACAGGTGTCAAATTCGGCCTTCCAGAACCTCCAAGTCAACCACTGGTACCGTTGGACCACTCTCTTCGATTTCGATACCAACAGGATCGTTGAGGTTGCCATCACCGATCTCGCCACCGGGGCCACATCACGCCAACTGGTCGCATCCCGCTACCTGTGCGGAGGGGCGACAGGGGCGCCGCCTCCCGGTGGTTTCCGGCTGTTCGCAGGCAGCTCCACCGAGCCCGGGAACACGGTGGCCTGGGACAACATCATGGTTGAACGCCCGGGCGCTTTGGTCATTCAAGATGAATATGCGTGGGGCTCGCCCACCATGCAAGAGGTCCTGACCGACCTCGCGGCGCCGTACGACATGGCGTCGTCTGCAGACCTGGCGACCATTGATCTCGACCGCTACCATCTTGTCTTGATTTCCAGTAACCAGGACGGT
>JAUWTC010000158.1 GCA_030609785.1 Holophagae bacterium | reverse complement strand
TGATAGTGGCTGTGTGCTGGAGTGCACCAACGGCGGCTCGGGTCTGCTCCCACGACGTTGTGCCCGCAGCCACGCTGCTCTTTCCCTTTGTGGTTTTTGACTACAACAATGGTGTTCACGGGATCAATACCATTTTGTACATCACCAACACTTCGGCCACGAGCCAAATAGTGCACCTGACCTTGTGGACCGATACCCACATGGCGATCCTGGATTTCAACGTGGTGCTCGCCGGGTACGACCGGCAGGCGATCGGCATCCGTGACATCCTCTTTTATGGCACGTTGCCAGTGACTGGAACCAGTGGGGGACTGATCATCAGCGGCGACGTTGTGGAGCGTGGCCCGGTGGACGGCGCCCCGAACCTGCCGGATCCCGAGGCCAGTTCGAGCCTGAGTCTACGCTGCCCACCGGAATCGCCTGCCTATCCCGGCCTGTATACCACCCCGATTCCCGCGAATGTGCTCGCATTGTTTCAGATGTGGTTGACCCGATCTCAGGCCGAGCCGCGCCTGCATGGCGACTGCGAGGGTGGGACCTATGTACCTTCGCCGATTCCCAGCTTCGACACGCGTACGACCGCAGACCCCACCTGGATGTATGTCACTGCGGATGTGGTCTGGACCTGCAATCAGGAATTCCCGGACAGCGACGCTGCAACCTATTGGCAGGACGGTCCGACCAATAATCCGGACTATGGTACCAACGGCGCGCAACGTATGACCGACAACGTTCTGATGGGAGAGATCCTGTGGATCGACTTTCAAAATAACTTCACAGAAACCTCGCCGGCGGTGCATATCGAAGCCGACCGCGCGCTGGGGGATGTGAGGGAACTGAGTCCCGTGCGCAACCCGACCAGCGGCCAGTTTCAGAGCCTCTACCATCACTTCTCGTCGGCGGTCGGCCTTTCCGACCTGCGCGAGCCACTGCCCACCAGTTGGGCATTCAATTACATGAGCAACTCGGGGGCCCAGATCGAAACTTTGATCAGGGCGTGGAAGGCGCCAAGCGCCAGTCCGGACCTGGAGTACACGGATGGCCAACCCCCGATGATTGCACTGGACTGCCTGGCTTATACCTATTACTCATGGGACGAGGATGAGAACGTGGTGAGCGGCAACCCCGGCGCCGAACCAAACTTTTTCCCCTTGGCCACCCAGGAGGTTTCGGCGGGCGAATTAGCTATCCCCCACGACTTCGGTTGGATGCTCTTCATGTGGCCGCCGAGCAATACCAATGCGGCGGACAACTATCAGGTGTGGATGGGGGTCAAGTACAAGGGTTTCGGTCAGTACTCAATGGCAAATTCCGCGGTGGTTACCGCTAACGCCAACTGTATGGAGCAGGGTGCGCCGGCAAAGTCCACCGGCAGTGGCGCCGGCGCCCGCCCTGCCGTTGGGAGGAGGTGAGCATGTCAGTCCTCAACTTCAGCTCAACTACCTTCCGTCCGGATCACCCGACCGCCTCGAAACCATTCACCACCGTAAGGGGGAGGTCGATGACCGTGCGTATGGTCGTAATCGTGGTGCTTGCTGCGGCTCTTGTGTGGCCCGGCTGGACGGCGGCGCGGATCTGCTCCCACGACCAGGTTCCGGCCGCAACGCTGCTGTTTCCCTTCGTGGTCTACGATTACAACGCAGGATTTGACGGCGACGTCACGACATTTCACATTACCAACATATCGGAGGAAGCTCAGATTGTGCGCCTCACCATCTGGTCCGACACCCACATCCCGGTGTTGGCCTTCAATCTGGTTCTCTCAGGTTACGACAAACAAGTGTTCAACATCCGTGACATCCTGAGAGATGGGGTCTTGCCGGTCACCGGTACCAGCGGCGGTGTCGTGGTCTCCGGGTCGGTGGCCGAGCACGGTCCGGTGGACGGCACGCCAGATCTGGGTCCGCCCGATTCCACCGCAACCTTGGCGCAGCGCTGCCCCTCGAGTTCGCCGGTCTATCCGGGCAACTTCGGTGAGATTCCGGCAGGCGCACTCGACCTCGTCAAGACTCTGCTGCAGTATTCTCAGAGTGTGACGCGCCTTCATACCGACTGCGACGGAGCAGACTATAATCTGGATCCGCTCTCGACCTTCGAGTCGCGGGACGAAACCTCTCCCACCTGGATGTATATCACTGCCGACGTCGTATGGACGTGCACCTGCCTGCTCCCCAGTGTGGATGCAGCCACCTATTGGCAGGATGGGCCCACCAACAATCCTACATTCCAGCCCGACGGCGCCCAGCGAATGACGTCCAACGTTTTGATGGGGCAGATGTTTTTTCTTAACGCTGCCGCCAACTTCTCGGAGGGCATTCTCCCGGTGCACCTGGAGGCCGACCCGGACTTGGGCGCCCAGAGCCTGAGCAGTCCGGTGCGAAATCCCACCTCCGGTCAGCTGCAAACCTTTTACCACGCCTACTCAGCCCCCACTGGTGTGAGTGACCTGCGTGAGCCCCTGCCAACGGCCTGGAGCTTCGGGTTCCTCGACGACGACGATTTTGTGAACACCTACGTGCGGGTCTTTAAGGCGCCGAACGCCAGCCCGGATCTTGACTTTGCCTTCACGGTGGACCCGCCGGTCTGCGGCGCCGACCCGTGGACCGCGCCGAGCGTGTCCGGAGTCGGCAGCACCATGACCGCGCGTGACTGCCTGGCCTACACCTATTACGCCTGGGACGAGGATGCCGATGTTGTCGCAGGCGGGGGTCTTTCACCCAATATGCTGCCGCTGGCCACACAGGAGGTGAGAGTTCAGGAGTTTGCAATCCCCGGCACCGAGGGCTGGCTGCAATTCCTGTGGCCGCCCACCAATACGCGGGGGGCCGACAACTACCAGGTCTGGATGGGCGTAAAAAACGTCGTCTACAATTCCTCCATGGCTCGACCGGCCTTGGTGATGGCCAACGACAACTGCACCGAGCCCATTCTGTTCTCGGGCTTTGAAACCGGCACAACGGTCGCCTGGTCGAACGCGGTGCCTTAGCCACTCAGGGACGAACAACCTGAAGATCGGTTGTTATCGCCGATTGCTGACGCCGATGCCGCATGGTGGGCCTTGGCACACCATGTTGAGCGTGGGATCCCGCGGTGGTGTGCCAAGGCCCACCCTACAGGTCGCCTCCCAGCCTCAACCCTTCTGACCGCGAGTGATCCACTGGCCTGACCCCGGCGTTCCGAACATCTCGCGGCCGTCAGGAGTCAGGCGGTAGACACAGTTCCCTCGCAGGTAGGTCGCGCGAACCCGACCGGTCCAGGTGGTACCTTCGAACGGGGTGAAACGGTTGAGACCATGAACGTTCGAAGCCCGGACCTCCCAGGTCTGGTTGTCGTCGAATACGACGAAATCTGCGTGCATCCCGGGTTTGAGGGCCCCTTTGAGGTGATCGATTCCGAAAAATCTTGCCGGTCCGGCCGAAACCAGTTCGACCAACTTTTCGAGACTGATGCGTCCGGTCGAGACGCCCTCGGAATAGAGGTAGGGGAGTGTCCACTGGACCCCCGGGAACCCAGCGCGATCGGTCCAGATGGATCCGGTGTTCTTCTCCTCGGGCCATTGAATGGCAACGTGCCCGGAATTGATCATTTCAACGCTGGAGTCCCTCAGACCCTGCCACAGGCGTTTCCGATCATCCGTTGTTTTCAACGCGGGGCTCATCTTGAGTTCGGGTCCCTTGCTTTCGAAATCGCCGGCGCAGAATTCCAGGAAGGCGGGGCATACTCCGGCGGTCAGGGGCAGGCCTTCCTGGCGGCCCTCGAGGACCAGATCCAGCCCGTCTCCCGACCCAAGACCCATCAGGTGGAGCCTGACGCCCGTAGACCGGCACAACTCGCGGGCCACGGCGACGGCTGCATACTCTGTTTCCGATGAGTGAGTGGCAGTCCACGCGGCAGGCCCATCCTCGCCGCGCTGCCGGCTTTCACGGATCGCCTGGCGGATGGCGTCGGGAGCCTCGGCGTGGAGCCCGACAGGGATGCCCAACCGCCAAGCCTCCTGGGTCACCTCGGCCAGCTGTTCGAAGTCCAATTCCGGACAGTCGCTGAGATCTGAGCGCATTGAGAGGTGGATCGCCGCAACCCCGGAGTCCACGAAAGACAACAGGAGGTTTTTCCAGTTATCCCTTTCGAAGGCTGTGCCGGAAATGCCACCCCATAACATGAAATCGACGTGGGCTTTGGCCGCCGCGATCCGTGCCTTGTACTCAAGGCCGTCCTCGGTGGTCACCGGTGGGTCGGAAGAGCAGGGGAGGTCGACCACGCAGGTGACTCCGCCCGCGGCGGCAGCCGAGGTCCCGCTGGAAAAGTCGCCGCGTAGCGGAAAGCCGGGGTCGGCGAAATTGACATGGCCGTCGATCAGGCCCGGCAAGACCAGCGCATCATTGAGGTCGACCCACTGTTCGCCCCCGACTGCGGTCTGGGAGTTGTCTTCCAATACCTCCTCGATCAGACCGTCGGTCACCAGGATCTCTGCCCGGGCCGTATCGTTCCCCATGGCGGGGATCCTCAAATTGACAAAGCGGGTTCGCATGTTGCCCCCTGGGGATATAGTAACCCGGCGGAGCTGGGTGCTGGAAGCCTGGGAGCTTGGACGCAGGGCGCATACCAATTCAGCGGCACAATTGAAACGCCAAGAACGCGAAGAGCGCAAAGAAAGATACGCCAAGGGTTTTGAGGTTTCGAAGGGTAAGCGACTATAATGAATCTCCGATGCAAAGCACGATCACCCCCCAAGAGTGTGCCCAAATGCTGGGGGCGGCGGAGCGGGTCGTGGCGATGACCGGAGCGGGGATCTCAACCGCCGCCGGCGTGCCGGACTTTCGGGGCCCCAACGGTCTCTACGTCACGCGTCGCTACGATCCTGAGACGGTGTTCGACATCGACGCCTTTCTGCATGACCCCGAGCCGTTCTACGACTTCACCCGGGATTTTCTTTCGGTTGTCGATCGCATCGAACCAACGGTGGCCCATCTTTTCCTCGCCCGGATGGAGCGCGAGGGGAGGCTCCGCTGCGTGGTGACTCAGAACATTGATTTCCTTCACCAGCGGGCTGGGTCCGAAAACGTGATCTCCGTCCACGGAGGCTATTGGACGTCACGCTGTCTTCGGTGCGGGGTGGAATGGGACTTCGACACGTTGAGGTCATGGGTCGAAAAGGAAAGCGTGCCCCGGTGCAGGGACTGCAGAGGTCTGATCAAACCGGACGTGGTGTTCTTCGGGGAGGCGGTCAAGGGGATGGACCAGGCTGCGGCCGAGGTCATGGAGGCCGATCTGATGCTGGTGCTGGGATCCTCCTTGACGGTCTATCCGGCCGCTTCTTTGCCGGCAATGGCGCGATGCCCTGTGATCGTTGTCAACAAGGGTCCGGTAGGACTGGCGCCGGGATCTGATCGCTTTTTCATCGATGAAGACCTGGATGAGTTTTTTGAGGCAGTAGGGGCGGCGATGAAGAGCTGAGGGTAATAATTTGAACCGCCTCCCTTTTTGTGGCTATCTCTTTGTGTTTTTTACTTTGATGATCTCGGCGGCGACCGAAATGGCGATTTCCTCAGGCGTGTGGGATGCGATGGGCACACCGATTGGTGCGTGAACCCGGTCCAGGTCAGCGGAAGGGATGCCCTCTCTTTCCAGTTCGTCAAAGACCTGGCGGACCTTGGCGGCACTGCCCATCATGCCGAGGTAGCGGAGGTCGAGCGGGAGCAGTCGTCTGAGAACTGCGGTGTCGTGGCGGTGGCCTCGAGTCATGATCACGGCCCACGAGCGGTCCCCCTCGAGAACGAACTGCTCGACCTCATCCCACCGGATCTGTTGCGTGGCGCGTGCCCAGTTGTTGTTCTCGAGGGTTGGAAGGTCTCGTCTGTCGTCCAGCACGACAATTCGAAAGGGGAGGGTGGCCATCACCCGAGACAGGGCGAGACCGACATGCCCGCCTCCGACGATCGTCAGGGTGTCCAGCGGGCCGATGGGCGTGACGAAGGACCAGGAATCTTTCCCGCTGGAAAACGAGCGTGGCCGGGTGACGGAGGGCTCAATCGACGGGCCTGCTGGATCAAGAGTCAAGGTGCCGGTTTGGCCCTTTTCATCCATGGCGGAGAGCGTTACGAGCGCCTCCAAGTGACATGTTTCCAGGGGGAGGATGGCGAAGGTCTGGTGGCCCGAGCAGACTGAGTCCGATCCTTCTCCGTCATGGGCGAAGGGGAGCAACTGGACCTCTGGATCCTGGCGACCCAGCTCGATCAATTGATGTTCGACCAGGCCGCCGCCAACGGTGCCTTCGAGAGTGTCCGGGGTGACGACCATCATGGCGCCGGTCTTACCGGGGACCGACCCTTGGTGCTCGACGACAGCGACCAGGACGGCGGGTTGGTTGCGTTTGACGGTTCGAGCGGCGAGATCCCAGTGTTTCGATCGTGTCATCG
>JAUWTC010000090.1 GCA_030609785.1 Holophagae bacterium | reverse complement strand
GAGATCCAGCGGCGCCCGGTGCTCACCGAGATTGAAGACCGAATGTCGAGCCATACTCACTGGAATCCTCCCCGGTGGTCCGCCTCAGATATCTCCTGTTTCTATTCCGATTCTCCGCCGAGAGTTACGCCTCAAGTTCGAAGTAGTTCACGGATCGGTGACTATCTTGTCTCAGGATAACCCTTCGCAACCTTCCGATAGGCCCACAGGTCACCCAAAAACCGACCGAGGGGGAGTGGCGTGAATCCACGTCGCCGGTTGGCGGCACCTATCGAGAAGAGCACGTCGAACTGCTCGAACAGCACCCGGTAGGCTTCGCGCAAAGTGATGGAGGCGTCCCAGATGTGGGTCGCTTCAGCCGACGCCCCGTTGATCTCGATGATCTTGAAGTCCTCTCCCCTGAGGAATTGGCCGAGGTCGTTGAACCGGATGTCGAATCGCCCGAACCAGAACTCAGGGATCGACCGCGCAATCATCTCGATCCGGGCCTCAAGCTCGGGCGTCACCAGCGCCGTACCGTCCCGAAAGACCGCACCCTGGCAGTGGTTACCGGCAAAGACCAGGGGGAAAACCTCCCCAGAGTCAAGAACTCTGCCAAGGTCCGCCCGATGCCTTTTCTTGTAAACCCCGGCGAGATGGCCGGCCCTCTGGTCTTCCTCAATCAACTTCCCCAGGGTCAGGCGTCCATCGCCCGTCAGGGCCGGAAAGAGCTTGAGGGTGATCGAGGTGATAAGCCCTTGATGCTCACCCGGTTTCCGCCACCACATGACACCGGCCTCCTGAACGTCACCAAAACCCGACGGGTGGTCCTCCGGGCGACCGGGGATGGAGGCCCCCCCGGCGAACTCCTGCACAACGAAGGTCACATCTGGAGGGAATGCCTCGGTGTAGGCTCGGAGATCCTCCCACCCGTGAATCGGCTGAACTCCGGCGCCTCGTTGACCGATATCCGGTTTGGCCACGACCGGAAAGTCGAATCCTGCCTCTCGCATCGCTGTTCGCACGACACCCGGATCCTGCCCACCGACAGCCGTGATCCAACGGGCCACCCAACTTCGTTGCGGACCAGGCACGAGATCCAGGATCTCCGACTTCGATTCCCCGATGAAACCACCCCCATCAATCGAAGGATTTGCGGAGGTCGGCAGGAGCAGTCCTCGATGACGGACGGCCAGCTGCAGCCACTTGAGCGCCACCGGAATGTAGAAGAGCCACGGGGGCCAGAATTCGAAGGAAGAAACGACAGGGGATCCGGTGTGCGCTGCAGGTCTTCGCGAACCGGCTCTCCGTTGAAAAAGCACCAACAACAGGAGGGCGACGGCAGCGACCGGCCAGCGCCACCGACCCAGGATCGGGAGGATCTGCCGGCCGAGACCGACAGTGGCCGTCAACAGGATCAGGGTCCACACGACCGACGCCACAATCGCGGCCACGGCAAAACGCCAGAACGGCGCCTTCAAAATCCCTGCACCGAAATATGTCGGAAGACGCATGCCCGGAACGAACCGTGAAAAGACGACCGCCTGGATGACGTTGTTCTGAAACCAACCTTCAGCACGCTCGAGTCGATCTGGTGTCAGAGGCCCTCTGCCGGCGAGCCTGGGACCCAGGAGCCGCCCACCACCGTACAGACCCAGGTCACCCAGCGCGATCCCGGCCGACACACCGACAAATGCGGTAAGGAACGCCATCCTGCCGTCAGCCACCAGCAGACCGGCGCCGACCGTCGTCGGGTCCTCCAGTACGAAGGTCGCGAGGGCGGCCACCACCCCCTGCAACCAGGGGGTACCCGCCAACTTTGCCATCAAGGCGCTGAAGAATTCGGTCACTCGCCAGACTCCACGATGCTCGTCAAAGGGCAGCGATCTCCTGACGCGAGGGATATGCCACCGTCGAAAAAGTTGCCCCGAGATTTGACGGTACACTGACACCCCGGCTCTCCGCTACTTCGATGACAAGTGCAAGGTGATGAATCGTGTGAGAGGAAAGGAAGATCAGTTCCCGTTCCAGCGTGGATCCAACCGAAACAGGCGGCGTGTCCGGTGCCGCCGACTGCACGACTTCTACAGCCTGGGTTGTGGAGATGCCCTCAAGGCCGGCCAACTCCGCCGTTACCTCGTAAAGGGCCGCCAGAAAGAGATCCGGATCGGCTTCCAGTCCTGAATCACTCTCTCGGGCGTCATAATCGATCGTCCCGGTATCCAGGCCGGTCAACAGGCTTCGAAAATGGTCGAGGCAGTGCCTCAGATGAGGTCCGATGGCTTCGAAAAGACGCCCATCGACGGTGGTGTCGCTGCAAAGGCGGACCAGATGCTCACACCGCCGGCAGGTCTCGAGACAGCCCTGAAGGCCCAAAGACGCCTTGCCGGTCGTTGATTTCATCCCTGCCACCCCAGCACATCATTGCCATCCGACCGTGTTCGGTTACTCCTTCTTCGAAAAAACCTCGTTCCGGTTGCAAAAATAATCGGCCCGGGTAACCCCGGGCCGATTGAACTGAGAGCTTAGCTGCCTGCAATTTTCCGGGCGTCATAATGCGGGGCGGGAGCCCCGCGCTCCTAAACGCAGGTCTACAGCGGCATATGGATTCCCTCTTTGTGGCTACTTTTCTTGAATTATTCCGAGAGCCTCTACGCCCAGCCTCGCAGGTGGCACGCGGTCGCCACCCGCTGGATGGCGATCATGTAGGCGGCATCCCGCATGAACTCTCCGGTCTCCTCGGCGAGGTCCGCAACGGCATGGAAGGCCGTTACCATCTTCTGGTCCAGCCGTTCCAAGACCTCGTCCTTGGGCCAGAAGAAGTTGGTGTTGCACTGAACCTGCTCGAAATAGGAACACGTCACGCCGCCGGCGTTGGCCAGGAAATCAGGAATGACAAAAATGCCTCGCTCCTTGAGGATGGCGTCGGCCTCAGGTGTCGTCGGGCCGTTGGCGCCCTCGGCGACAATCTTGACGCTGGGATGGATCCTGGTGGCAGTGTCGCCGGTGACCTGGTTCTCCAGCGCGGCCGGGATCAGGATTTCGACGTCCTGCTCGATCCACGCGTCGGCCTCCAGTCGCTCGTAACCGGCCTCTGCGGCCTTGGCCTGGTCGATCGTCCCGAAGCGGTTGGTAATCGACAACAAGAAATCGAGGTCGATGCCTTCGGCCTTGCGGTAGGTGTAGGCATCGTGGTCATCGTTGTCCCAACAGGAAACCGCGACGACGATACCGCCCATCTCGATCAGGAGCTTGGCAGCGTATTGAGAGACGTTTCCGAATCCCTGCATCGAGGCCTTGATGCCCTCGACCGGAATATCCAACCTCTTCAGGGCCTCGCGGACCGTGTAGATCACGCCATATCCGGTCGCTTCCGTGCGTCCGAGGGATCCACCGAGTTCGACCGGCTTGCCGGTGATGGCGCCGGGGAAGTGACCACCGGTGATTTTCTCGTACTCGTCCATGATCCAGACCATGTGCTGTGGGTTGGTCATGACGTCGGGCGCCGGAACGTCTTGCACAGGACCGATGTTGCGCGCTACCTGGCGCACCCATCCGCGGCAGATCTGCTCCTGCTCTCGGGCTGAGAGATCGTGGGGGTCACAGATCACACCGCCCTTGCCGCCACCCAACGGAATATCGACGACCGCGCATTTCCAGGTCATCCAGGTCGCCAACGCGCGTACGGTATCGACCGTCTCCTGGGGGTGGAACCGGATGCCGCCCTTTGACGGGCCCCGGGAATCCGAGTGCTGGATGCGGAACCCCTTGAAGACCTTGACCGACCCGTCATCCATTCTGACCGGGATCGTGAAATGGTATTCTCGCTGCGGCCAGCGGAGCAACTCACACATGCCCTCATCCAGCCCCAATTTGTCCGCGACTCCGTCGAACTGACGCTGAGCCATCTCGAATGCATTGAACTCTTTGCTCATGATCGGCCTCCTTGGGCGCCCGAGGCTTCTCGCCTCCAGGGCACCCGCGGGCTTTATACGCTCAGAATGGGACCCCGTCAAGGGAAATAAGCTGGGAAGCAAGACAAGAAGAAGATTGAACCGCAAAGACGCGAAGAACGCCAAGACAAGAAAAGTGAAAACGGAAATAGAAGAGACCGCCAGGGTTGAGATCGATTTGACATGTGCGACTTATGAGATCCAGCATCAAACGCCTTGTCAACAAAGGTTACCTTTCCCTTCTTTGCGTTTCCTTCGCGTTCTTTGCGCTCTTGGCGGTTCAATTGCGTTCTTGTCCCGCCTGAGTTCACAATGCAGGTTCGGAGACCTGCGCTCCGTTCTTGCTTCCCATCGTCCCAGCCTCTCTCCCTCCGTTACCTCGGGCCTTCCTCCGCGTCCTTCGTTATGAGTATGAGAATGACGGCACCCGACTGCACCGACCACGGCTCGTTGATCCTCGACTACATTCGGGGCAACCTCAGTGAAGCCGACGGCCTTCGAGCCGAGACGGTCTTGGGTGACTGCCGGGAATGCCAAGCGTGGATGGACCGCGAGTTCTCGGGTCCCGCCTTCGCCACGGTCGATGATGCCGTAGGTCAGGGGCTGGACACCATTACACTGCCCGATCGTCGCCGCCATTTCGGATGGCTGGCTGCGGCGGCTGCCATCGTGATGGTGGCAGGCGGTCTGACGATGCTGCAGATCCCCGACCGATCGATCCCGATGACCGTCGACCAGCAGGACCAGAACCGTTCAACCCAGATTGTCAGCTTTGACTTTGAAGGTGGCACCGTCAGCAGTACCGCGGTGAACATTGAAGAGACGTCCGCGGTTGCAGAGGCCGTCGAGACAGACCCGCTCTTTGCCGACGACCTCGAAGACGGCGGCGCCGGCTCCTGGACGGTTCATACGTAGATCAATACCTACAATTTATCGCCTGCGTGTGCGCGAGGTGCGCGGATCGTATTGGTCTCATGAAGTTACACTGAACCAACTCAGCGTTTCGAGAAGACCAATCCGACCACGCCCCTCGCGAATAGCGCTTCGCGCCGGATGGAAAAGAAAATGGAGACGCTCGAGATTTCCGACGCTCCATCGGTTCTCCCCACTTTGTGCTGGCCTCCCGAACGGCTATCATGCCTTTCCCGGCATTCCGGGTTGGAGCATCACATGAAGAAACTCAGCCCAGTCATCATCCTGATCTGCCTGTTTTTACCTGTGTCGAACGCCCAGGCGGCCCGGCCCTTCACCGTGCACGACATGGTTGCGATGGAACGCGTCAGCGACGCCCAGCCGTCTCCGGACGGCAGCAAGGTGGTCTTCACCCTCAAAACCATGGATCTTGAGGCCAACGGCAGTCACACCGATTTGTGGTTGGCCTCGACCGACGGTTCGGGTTCCCGACAACTGACCACCCACTCCGCCGGCGATTTCAGCCCACGTTGGGCCGATGACTCTACGCTCTACTTTCTCTCGACCCGCTCCGATTCTGTGCAAGTGTGGCGCCTGTCCCTGACGGGCGGCGAGGCCACCCAGGTGACTGATCTGCCGTTGGATGTCGAAAGTCTGGTCGTCGGTCCCGATGCCTCGGCTCTCTACCTCGGCCTCAAGGTCTTTCCCGACTGCGAGGGCTCCATCCCCTGCACCGCCGAACGGCTGGAGGTCGAAGAGGCACGCCAGACCACCGGCATGATCTTCGACAGTATCCTGGTCCGCCACTGGGACAGTTGGAAGGACGGGCGCCGGAACCACGTTGTCGCCGTGCAACTCAACGACAAGGGCTCGATGACCGGTGAGGCCGTTGACCTGATGGCCGGGATGGACACTGATTGCCCGACGATCCCCTGGGGCGGCGACGGCGACTACACCGTGACGCCGGACGGCTCAACCCTGGTATTCACAGCCAAGAACGCCGACGGCGCCGAAGAAGCATGGACGACCAATTGGGATCTCTGGGCTGTGCCGACCGATGGCTCAACGACGCCGAAAAACCTGACGACCGCCAACAAGGCCTGGGACACTGCGCCGGCCTTTTCCCCTGACGGCAAGACCCTGGCCTACCTGGCGATGGTGCGGCCGGACTTCGAAGCGGATCGTTACCGCGTCATGCTGATGGACTTGGCATCGGGCGAGACCCGCACCCTTACCGAGAACTGGGACCGGTCGCCCCGAAGCGTTGCCTGGTCACCCGACGGCTCCATGCTCTACGCCTCCGCGGACAACGTCGGCAACCACTCAATCTTCGAAATCAACCCCAAGACCGGCCACGTCCAGGCGCTGTTGGCCAAGTCCACAAACTCGAGCCCCCATCCCCTGGCCGACGGCCGTTTGCTCTTTTCACGAGACAGTCTAACGGCACCGAGGGAAATTTTCGTACGCCCGGCCGACGGCGGAGACGCCCTGCAAATCACCCATTTCAACGACGAGCGTCTCTCAGAGCTTGAGTTCGGTGAGTACAAACAGTTCTCGTTCATCGGCGCTCACGGCGACCAGGTCTGGGGCTACCTGATCCGTCCGGTCGGCTTTGAAGCGGGCAAGAAATACCCGTTGGCGTTCCTGATCCACGGCGGGCCCCAGGGCAGCTTCGACGACCACTGGCACTACCGCTGGAACCCACAGATCTACGCCGCACACGGCTACGCGATGGTGATGATCGACTTCCACGGTTCGACCGGCTACGGCCAGGCCTTCACCGACGCCATCCGGGGCGACTGGGGCGGGGCCCCCTACGAGGATCTGATGAAGGGCCTCGACGACGTGCTGCTCCGGCACCCCTGGATCGACTCCGACCGAATGGCTGCCCTGGGCGCCAGTTACGGCGGCTTCATGGTCAACTGGATCCAGGGCCAAACCGACCGCTTTGCCGCCCTGGTCAGCCACGACGGCAACCTCGACGAGTACATGGCCTACTTCGACACTGAAGAGCTGTGGTTCCCCGAGTGGGAGCACGGCGGCACCCCCTGGGAAAACCCCGAGGGCTACCGTAAACACTCACCGGTCAATCACGTAGCCGACTTCAAGACCCCCGAACTGGTTATCCACGGCGCCCTGGACTATCGGGTCGTCGACACCCAGGGCCTGGCGATGTTCAACGCCCTCCAGCGCATGGGCGTACCCTCTCGCCTGCTCTACTACCCCGACGAGAACCACTGGGTCCTCAAGCCCCTGAACTCCATTCAGTGGCACGAAGTCGTGTTGGACTGGATTGATCGGTGGACGGCTGAGGGGGAGTAGGAGAAGGAGCAGCGGCGGAGGGCAGCGTCAGCTGGCAGCGGCAGGTTCAGCTGCGGGTTCAGCGACAGCATCGGCGGCCGGGTCCGGTACGGCACCGAGCCTGACGACGACGCGGGCATGGTCAAAAACCGGTGACCGGTCAGGGGAGACCCCTGCCGGCCCGTTCGCTACATACTGCCACTGTTCACTCAGGTCAGCGAAGACCACAACGAATAGACGGCGATGGCGGCCAAGGCGAATGAGGATGCCAAAAGGAGACCTTGCCTACCGCGAGGACCGAGGACGGAAGTCGTTCCGACAAGGACGATGAACACAGCCAGGCTGAACAGCATCACCGAATAGAACGAAACCACAAGAGCTACTGCGTGTGCGGGGCTTTCAGCCCACGCCTCAAGCATCATTGGACCGAGGATGAGGCTCCATCCGAGGTAGGGACCTGGGTTCAGGAGATTCACGACCACGGCCTGCAATAACGTGCGCGGGGACGACTGGGTGGTTTGTGTCGTGCCGAGCCGCATGCGCCGCCATTCAACAAAGGTCTTCACGGCGAAATACAGGAAAACGACGCCACCCATCCCCTTCAGAACACTCTCGAACCCTCGTGCAACGTTGTGGAGAAGAGTCAGAACCAGGAGTGCGATGGGGCCGTCACTGATCAATGGTGCGACGGCGGCGGGAAGAGTACGCCTCCAGCCATCAGCTGCCACTCGTGAGAGTAGAAACGCCTGCAAGGGTCCAGGCTGAACGGCGGCGGCGAATGCGAATCCGCCCCCAATGACGATGTATTCCAGCATGAGATATCCAGATTAACTGTTAACCGTGGTATCGCATTGGCCATTTGCGGTTCACGCGCCAAGCGGGCGCCCGACCCTCTCGGTTGAGCTCTCTCGGATTACGAACTGGAGAGTGTTTTGAGCAGCTCTGACCGGTCGAAGAAAACGTGGTTCGCGAAGATGAGACCTTCGCGTAGCTGAACCGTGCACACGCCCTCTGACTCCACGGTTCG
>JAUWTC010000303.1 GCA_030609785.1 Holophagae bacterium | reverse complement strand
CGTTGGACGTTGGACGTTGGACGTTCTGGTCTTCTTGAGTCCCAGCTTCCCAGCAAAAAAACGCCCCCGAGGCGAACCCCGGGGGCGATGGAATATTCAAGACTGCCGATTACGGGTGGGTCACTGACCAGAAGGTCGTTCCCCCACTCTCAAATCCGTCGCCAAAGAGCAATGGTGCGCCGGTCGAGCACGGCCCGGCAACGCCGGCATCGGTCACCAATACGTCGTCGATCAGCCACGGGCCATCGTCAACGGACGAGTCGCAACCCATGCGCCAGCGGATCATGACCGTCTGGCCGTCGAATGCACTGAGGTCGACGACGACCTGGCCGAAGGTCGACTGGTCGCCGCTCCAGGCATTCTGTCCACCGATGGGATTCGAGAAGATGGTGGAAATTGTATCGTTGTAGCCGCCCGATGTGATATGCGCCTCGAGATCCTGCCAGCTGCTGCCGGAATCAACCGAGATCTCCAGCACGGCACCGTCGAATCCACTCTCGAATTGGTACTTGTGCCAGAAACTCAGCTCGGTCGAGACAATGACGCCAATGGCATCGGTATGCAGCCACTTGTCGGTAACGCTGTCGACATCGAATGACCGGAAGGCGTTGCCGGTACCGGTCGTGTTGTCGTCACCGGTAGCAACCGACCAGTCGTCGGAACCGGCATCGGCCCCGTGGCTCCACCCGTCGGCAACTGCATCGGCGATCGTCGCGTAGGCTTCAACGTCGTCACTCCAGTCACTGACCGTGATCACTCCGGTCGGCTTGGCCGAGGCCTCGACGAGGTTGTCTTCACTGACGCCGTTGCCGATATCAGTCGCCCTGACAACGTAGTAGTACCGTTCGCCGTAGACCAAATTATCGGCATCATGAAACGTCAGGCCCACAACCCCGTCGGTGACCATTGTCGCGGGGTCCGGCGTGAAGCCCGAGGTCGTCGATCGAAAGACCGAATAGGCCAGTGTGCCACTGCACAGGCTTGTACCCGCCGACCACGTCACATCCAGGGCGCAGAGTTCTTCGCCCGGGTTGCTGACATCGACCACGCCCGCAAAATCAGGAGGCAAGAGGCAGTCGCCGGTGGCCTCGGCACTGGCCTCATTGGAAGGATCGGACAGGCAGGCGCCACCGTCAGACGAACGAACGATGTAGAAATAGGTGATGCCGCCACTGACCGTCGTGTCATCCCAGGTGTAGCCTGCTCCACCGCCGGAACCCGGGCTGGTGTCCGCAACGGTCGTCATCAGGTCATATGGCCCACCGGAGACAGTCGCACGGTAGACCCGATATTCGGTAATTTCGGGCACGGCAGAATCATTCCACTGAACCCGAATGACGTTGGGTCCCTGGGCCGCCGCACTGACCGTCGGGACATCCAAAACGAGTTCGCACCCGCAAGCTTCAAACTTGAACGAACCGACACGAGTCGCCCAGTTGCCGGAGGTGTATTCGCCGGTGAACCAGAAAGAGCAGTCGTCCGCCGGATCGACATTCATCGAGGCGTAGTCGCCCCAACGACCCCCACCCGTGCCGCTTCCGGTGATCAGATTGGTCTCCACCTGGCTCATGGCGTTGAGAGGATCGTCACTCAGGCGCCCGGTGAAGTTCAGGCTTGGGTAGACGGCGGGATCGAGGTCGGTAAAGCTGTAGGCCAAAGCCATGTTGCCGCTCTGATCCACCGCCAACGAACCGACGAAACGGTTTTCGGAGGCGTCGCCGGGCTGGTAGGTCCCCTCCTGGTGGAGGATCCAGTCTCCGGCGCCGACCTTGCGCAGTTCGAACCAGCGCTGCCCGGCGATGACCGTCGAACCTGAGGTCGCCTCGTCGATATTGGTCGGGAAGACCCCGGCCAGTGTCTCGTGGTCACCGAAGTTCCTATAGATCAGGCGATGGAGAATGACCTCACGGATCGGATCCAGCCGTGTCGAGGTTCCCGGCTGCGGAACTGAGTAGAAGGTCGAATAGTTGATCATCCAGGAGTTGTAGTCCGTGATGACGATATCGGGCAACTGGGTCAGGGTGGTATTGCCCGCATTGTCGAAGTCGACGTCGAAGGCGAAGATCTCCAGGAGGTCGTAGACCGCGTCGTCCGGATATGCGGAGTGGGCCTCGTCGTCGACATGCCTCATGATGAGGCCAGGCGCCCCGGCAGGCGGCGCATCCGCACCGTCGAGGTCCGCCGGCGTCGCCGCCTGGAAGCCATATCCGTCCAGATCGCTGAGGGAAAACCTCTGCAGGGCGCGGGCCGTGCCCCCGGTGATCATGTTCTCCCGGTCAAATGCGTAGACCGCACCTGGATGCTCGTTGGTCGTCGTGTAGTAGGCGTCCGGCCAGACCCCGATGTGGGGGTAATCCGGAAATTTCGGCGCCTGGAAGGCATAATTGTGCCACGTTCCCTCGGTTGGGTCCGGCGTGGCGGAAATGTAGAAACACATGTAGCTGCCGCTCGAGCTGAACTCCTGCATTATCCAACGTTGGGCCAGCCGGTCGTACAGAATAATCGGGTCGCCAAGCCCCGAACCACAGCTTCCGCTACCGAGGGAGTCCATCGAAAAGGCCGAACCGACGGTGGCGCCGGTCTTGTCGTAGATCTGCACCAGGGCGCCGCCACCGCCGTTGATCGACTGAATGTAGTAGTCGGGTCCAACGTCACCAACCGGATCCGGCGGAGAAACGCCGGTGAATCCCTGGCCGTCAAAATTGGCTATCGGCGTAGTAAACACGCGGTCGTCGTTGAGGAGTGCCGAGCGCTGCACGTCGACCAGGGGATCGGGAAGACCGATAGACGGATCAACAGGATCTTTCGAGCCACCGTAAAATCGGCGCGGAATCTCCTTGATCGGATCCCCGGGCTGCCACTCAGGTACCGGCTCGATCGAGAAGATGTCGATATAGGCTGTTACCGGTGTCACAGGACCACCGACGACCTCTGCACCGACGATCACCTCGGGGGAATCTCCGGCCATGACCGGTGAAACCGCCAGTACGACTACGGCCATCAGAAATCCGATCGATCGAGTGAGACCAGTGTCAAGAGTGAATAACGTTCTCATGAATCCTCCTCAGAATCCCCTGTCTGTTTTGGCTCTTCTTTTTCGGTATATATTCACGGAAATCATAGTCAATACAGCAATTACGCAGACCCTATCACAATAAGTCCGCCCAGGAAAGTGATGTGAGGCACCGCCACTCAATCGACTCGAACCGTTATTGGCCCCGGCTTTGCCGACTCTGAGCGACCCGTCGCAATGCCAGCGATCCACGCCGGCTCTCCAGCCGAAGTTCCGGCCCACCGCCTCCGAGAACGGCATGGCCGATCTTGTCGGGTTCCTGGTCGTCTTCATGGGTGATTTCCATCGTGAAATCGGTCGTGATAGCGCCGGACGTTGTCACCGTCGCTCGATGCTTGGCATCGGCGCGGACCCAGACCTCGATGGACCCCGTCAGGCTTTCGAAGATCTGACTCTGGTCGGTCTCACCGGTCAGAAGAACCGCCTCAATCAATCCGGTCTCAGACGAGGCGCTGACGGCCCCGAAATGCCTGTGAATCCGTATGTCCCCGGTTCGGGTTCGAAAGTCCGCGTCACCATGCACCCCACGAGTCTCCACCAAGCCGTTCGGCGCATCGACGACAATCTTCGAGCCACTGGGCACCAACACGGCCAGGTCGGCCCGACTGCGATCACCCTCCGGACGCGGCAACACCTCGACTCCTGGTTTCGAGGCCCACACGACCGTGACAAACAGCGCGCCCTCTATTTCGAAGACCTTGGTTTCCAGATGAACTCCGTCCGGACGAAGCTGCTGCATCACGGCGGCGACTTCGACCTCACCTGAATCCCCCCCGTGCCGCAAACGGACATCCCCGAAAGGGTTCTCGACCCGGAGCATGCCCGCTTCACCGATCGGCCCCTTCCAACTGAACCTCTGAAAATCTTCGGCCGCCGTCGATCCGGCACCCACCATCAGAACAGCGATGACGAACAGCGTTCCACCAAATACGTTTTTCATCTGGTGCAGTTTGCCATAGTCGGCGGGACTCGGGCTACATGGCCCCCCCAGACACCGGCCCAATCCCCGCCGCCGCTCCGGGTCCGGTCGTGGGCGCTGCCGCCGCCCCCGACGACCACCCAAAGATCCAAGATCGCCTCTCTCGGACGGGACGTGCCGTCCTTGACGTTGTCCTGGGGTACCCTCCCGACATGAGCAAAGCTACGGTCAACGTCAAGGGGGGCAATCCCCGGCGTACGCCTCGGCAATCGAGTGTCGGCACACGCCGCAGGCCGCCGAGGTCATTTGCCTGAAGGGGCGGTCACCCTCCTGGTCCGAAAAACGCTGCCCCTTGAGGGAAATGCACCGAGCGGGGGCTTGCCTGCGAGCCCCCGAAGGCCGGGGTTGGAATTCAGGGGTCCGGGACAGCGACAGCGTCAGATGACAGCGGCAGTG
>JAUWTC010000270.1 GCA_030609785.1 Holophagae bacterium | reverse complement strand
CGAAGACGCAAAGACCGCAAAGAGAACGCAAAGAAGGTATTGAGATTAAAACTCTTAGCGGTCTTTGCGGTTCAATTGTGTTTTTGCTCGATTTTCTTGTCTGCTTTCAGTATTCCGGAGTTATGTAACCAACGGCGAAGTGATACCGTCATCCGATGGATCGCCACACTTAAAAGGCTTTGAAATTCGGTGTATTGGTCGTGACCGTGTGGGCTGGCATTTGTTCGGCCGCCACACCGTCCGAAACCCTGGTCGCCCGGCCCGCGTCGGCAACAGTACAGGGGGTCCGGTTGGGCCAGAACCGCTCAAGGATCGCCGACAGCCTGGGCATCGACACCCCACCCGGCGAGTCGACCCTGGCCGCACGAGCTGGTCCTTTTCTGACCTGGGATTTCACTGAGGCCTCGCTGGATCTGGTGTTCAGCAGGCCGGACACCGACAAATACGGTGCGGCAATCCTGGAGATGGTCCGTATGTACCGCAGACATACGCTAGGAGGCCAGGAGGAAAAACCGAGCATCCCAGCGTCCTAGCGTCCCAGCATCCCAGCTTCCCAGCGTCCCAGCGTCCTAGCTGATAAGATAGAACGATGAGCGCTACCGAACTCCACGGCCATCTATTGATCGCGATGCCGGCATTGGCGGACCCGAACTTTTGGCGGACGGTAATCCTTCTGGGGTCCCACTCTCCGGAGGACGGGGCCTTTGGGCTGATCGTCAACCGCCCTTCCGAGATTGCCTTGGAAACGGTGCTGCCCCAACTTGGCATTACCGAAACTCCATCTCAAGCCCCGGCGGTTCTCGCCGGCGGACCGGTCCAACCTGAGCAGGGCTTTGTTCTGGTCGAGGGACTCTCCTCCATGCCTTCGGAACACGACATCAACGATCCCCGTTTCACTATTTCCGGACGGTCCGAGTTGCTCGAGGCCTTGGCAATGGGAGACCTGAAACACCGTTTTCACCTTTGCCTGGGCTATGCCGGCTGGGCTCCGGGACAATTGGAGGCCGAGATCGAACAGAACTCCTGGCTGGTGGCGCCGGCCACCGAAGCCCTGGTATTCGATACACCCCTCGAGGATCGATGGCACCAGGCCTTGGCCTCGATCGGCGTCGACCCGGGTGCTTTGGTCGACCTCGGCAGCGGCGAGCCGTCGTAGAGCTGGCAGTTGTCAGCTATCAGCTGTCCGCCCCCGATATCAAAAAAACGACCTCTTGCGCGAAAAAGAAAACCCGGCGCTTGGCGCCGGGCGAGTTCTAGGTCGGGAGGGGCGGTCCAGCTATTCTGGAAGGAAATTAGGAAAGAAAGGTGGTTGGCCTAAAAGGTTGGCCTCAAGAGGCAGGTACTTAGTGGTTCGCTTTCCCGGATCCCTCCCTATTACTCGTGTATACAATATAACCGATGATGCCCTCGATGTCCAGTCGAATGAGGGCGATATCTGCCGACCCGGCGGAACCGGAACCAATTGAAAATGGAAACTTAAAACTCGATCCCCGACGAGGCGTGTCCCGGGGCCCAAGGGCACGATGCGGGGCGGGAGCCCCGCGCTCCCACTCTGAAGCCTGGATCTCGTCCCGACTCAGCCAAACGAACCGTTATAGGAGCGCGGGGCTCCCGCCCCGCAACGGCCGCTGTCATCTGTCACCGTTTCTTTGCCGGACTGAGTTCCAACTCAAGTATCCTGGCCGAAACCACAGTCAAACAGCCTCTCCACATTGGCCGTCGTCCGGCTCGCGACGTCGTCGATACTCAAGCCGAGGACCTCAGCGACGGCCGCCCCCACCAACGGCACAAAGGCCGGCTCATTCGGCCGACCTCGATGGGGCATGGGCGCCAAAAAGGGACTGTCGGTTTCCACCAGGAGGCGGTCAATCTCGATCGCGGCGACCATTTCGCGGATGTTGTCGGCGCGCCGGAAGGTCACCATCCCTGAAACCCCGATGTACAAGCCGAGAGCCAACACCTCTTTGACAACAGCCGGAGGCTCGGTGAAGGAGTGACAGACGCCCCTCAACGAACCCTCTCGCCGCTCGAGTGCGGGAAATAGATCGTGCCACGACTCCCGATTGTGGATGATCACAGGCAATTCTGATTCGGCTGCCAGGTCCAGCTGCCACTCCAGAGCCTGGAGTTGGTCCTCGCGGGGCGAGTTCATGTAGTGGTAGTCGAGCCCGATCTCACCGATCGCCACGACGCCGGCCTGCCCGGCGGCTTGCTCGAGCCGCCTCCGGAACGACGCGTCCAAGGCCGAAGCATCGTGAGGATGGAGCCCAACAGCAACCTTGACACACGAGGAGAAGTCCCTCCCCAACTGGAGGGTTCTCTCAAGGTCGGCCGGATTGGTTGCGGGCGTCACGATGCCACGAACGCCGGCTTCGAGGGCCCTCTGGACGGCCGCCTCGACTTCGTCGGGCTCAACCATCGTCAAATGAGCGTGGGAATCAACCCAGTGTGTTCCAGTGCCTGTCATGGCGCGGGAGTATAACCCGACCCGGCGAAGCCGGAGGTAAGACGAGCCCAACGAGAAGAAAATTGAACCACAAAGACGCGGAGACACAGAGCTGAATCAAGGCAGAGATCCAGGCGCTGCAACAGGGCTGGCTGAACGTTCAACGTCCAACGTTCAACGTCCAACTTTGAAGTAGGAACCGGCACGCCGGTCGAAGGCCGGTGGAACCATCAGGTTCGGCATCCGAAGGATGTAGTGCGGGCCGCGCCCGAGGACGGATTGTGGTGGGAAGACCTCAGCCGAGGCTCAAGGAATGCAAGGCCCCACGGGCAAAAAACCCCGACACCGCTTGTACCGAGCGTCAAAACCAAACAACCGGCAACCCCAAACGCGAACTTCGACGTTGAACGTTGGACGTTGACCGTTCCGGTTTACGCTGCGTCTGTCATTCCCGATTTGGTTGCGGCCGAGGGCCGCGCTGCGTCTCTGCGCCTCTGCGTTCCTGCCCTATTGTCTTCTTTGGAGTTTCGCCAGCGCCTAAGCTGTCAGCTGTCAGCCTGTAACTGCTGGACGAGCCGTGCCGCACCAACCACTACCGCGGTTTCCGCCCGCAAAATATGCGGGCCGAGGGCGATGGTTGACCAGCCCGCACCCGCGAGAGCCTCCCGTTCCTCAAGAGTCAGGCCTCCCTCGGGGCCGACCAGCAATGTCATCCAATGAGAGATCAGACCGGACACATCGGTCAAACCCTCCGGGGCCGCCACCAGTCCGGGTTGCAATCGACCACCAAGGACCTCCGCCATCGTCAGGGGGCTTTCGATCCCCATCCCCCAAGGTCTCCGGCACTGCTTCAGAGCCTGCCGCGCAATACGACGCCAGTGGTCCACACGCTCCAACGCCCTTTGATGAGACCCCTGGGAACGGTCACACAACAAGGGCACAAATGTGGCTGCGCCGACCTCAACGGCCTTCTGAACTGCCCAATCCATCGCCTTGGTATGCAGAACCCCCAAGGCAACTGTTGGGCCTGGCAAGGGCAGCACCCTGGTGACGACCTCGTCGATGACGGCGATGACGTCCGATCGCACACACCGAGTGAGCTCGGCGCCCGTGACCGATCCCACACCGTCGGTCAGGACGACCCGGTCCCCGGTACGGAGCCTCAGCGAGCCGGAAGCGTGACGAGCTTCGTCCGGTTCCAGGGCAATCTCACAGCCCCCGACCAGCACCCCTTCCGGAACCAGCAGCCAGGGCGCATCTTTCATTTCTCACCACCTTCCTGCTGAATCAACATCGAAAAAACGAGCCCAGAATCCGACCTCTCGGCAACTCTGTTCGGCTCCTCGCAGAGAGCTGACTGCTGATAGCTGAGCCTCTTGCAAAAATCGGTCGTCACGATGCGGGGCTGGAGCCCCGCGCTCCCACACAATGTCCCAGCGGCCTCTTTTGCTTCTCTCTTTGTGATTTTTTGTGCCTTTTTGTGGCTATTCCCCGTTGTTTGCAGGCGCCTGAGCTGATCGCAACCCGGCTCCGCCAGGTCAATCCGCATGTGTCACCCTGAAGGCCACCCACTCGTCCAGTGCCCTTGTGGAAAGCACGCGATAGCCTGCGTCTTCCAACGCCGCCGTGACCTCTCCGGCCTCGGATTCGAGTATGCCCGAGAAAACCGCGGAGCCGTGGGCCGACAACAGATCCCGCAACGACCCCGCTATCGGCAGGAAGTGCTCCGAAATCATATTGCAGAGGATCAGATCGAAGGCGGACACCCCAATCGCGGTCCGGGGCCCGGCAAAATATGCTGGGGCACAGGGAAAGTCCTGGTCCTGCACGATCTGCCGAGCCACCATAACTGCCTCGAGGTCCAGGTCGAAACCCACCGCCCAAGAGGCGCCGAGTCGCTGAGCCGCCAGCGCCAAGACGCCGGAGCCGGTGCCGACGTCGAGCACTCTCAGCCCCTCCGGCGGAAAGACCTCCAACTCCATCAGCACCAGGGCGGTCGACTGGTGCGACCCCGTTCCGAACGCCATCCGAGGCTCAATCACCAGCCGCCTGAATCCCTCCGGAGCCGGGGTCGGGCTTTCGGGGTGGGGGTCGATCCACCAGCTCGCCCCTACCCTGAAGGGACGTACATGCCTTCGGTAGGCCACCAACCAATCCTCGGCCTTCTGCGTTCCGACTTCGGCCTTCCGGACACCGATCGCCTCCAACGCTTGGACCAGATCCGGGATCAACCGACCGTCGTCCGAATCGAGGAACACGTCGACGCTCAACCTGCCGTCGGCCCTGCTCTCCAGTGAGGCACCCATTGTCTTGTGTTTGGTCAAGATCTCAGCGAGATCGTCTTCCATCTCGGACT
>JAUWTC010000326.1 GCA_030609785.1 Holophagae bacterium | reverse complement strand
CCAAGTTGGAAACGTCCGTCGTCATGTCCCTGGCGGTCATTGCGGTGATGGCTCTGTCCAATCTCTCGATATCGGTGATCCGGAATTGGATTCCGCCGTCGATTCGCATCATCGTTCAGTTGACGATTATCGCCTCGCTGGTGATCGTCACCGATCAGATTCTGCAGGCCTTCGTCTTCGACATTTCGAAACAGTTGTCGGTCTTTGTCGGTTTGATCATCACCAACTGTATCGTGATGGGCCGTGCTGAGGCCTTCGCGATGCAGAATCCCCCGGTCGATTCCCTCCTTGACGGCATCGGCAACGGACTGGGCTACAGTCTTATCCTGTTGATCGTCGGTTTTTTCAGGGAGTTACTGGGTGCCGGCAAACTCTTCGGCTACTCGGTGATGCCTCTGGTGACCGAGGGTGGTTGGTACCAGCCCAACGGATTGATGGTCCTGGCGCCGGGCGCGTTCTTCCTGATCGGGATTCTGATCTGGGTCCTGCGCAACTACAAGCCTGAACTGAGGGAGACATAGATGTTTGAACACTACCTCAGCCTCGCCGTCAAGGCGATTTTCGTCGAGAACATGGCCCTGGCCTTCTTCCTGGGCATGTGCTCGTTCCTGGCGGTGTCCAAGAAGGTCGACACCGCCTTGGGTCTTGGGGCAGCGGTCACTTTCGTCTTGACTGTGACGGCGCCGCTCAACTATTTGCTCTACACCTTCTTGCTGAAGGAAGGAGCGATGAGTTGGTTGGGCCCCCAATTTGCCTCGATCGACCTCAGCTTCCTCCGCTTTCTGGCCTTTATCGGTTCGATTGCGGCGTCGGTGCAGATCGTCGAGATGATAATGGACAAGTTCGCTCCGGCTCTCTATTCCGCGCTGGGCGTCTTTTTGCCGTTGATCGCCGTTAACTGCGCGATCCTCGGCGCCGCCCTCTTCATTGTCGAGCGGGACTACACCCTCGGTGAGTCCACCGTCTTCGGCTTGGGCTCGGGCATCGGCTTCTGGCTCGCGATTGTGGCTCTGGCGGCTCTGCGCGAGAAGATGGTTTATTCCAACGTGCCGGCGGGACTGCGCGGTCTCGGCATCACCTTTATCGTTACCGGTTTGATGGCCATCGGATTTATGGCCTTCGCCGGCATTCAGTTGTAGGGAGGGCCGCCAATGGCAACAGTCATTCTCGGCGTCGTCGTCTTCGTCCTGATCATCGTGGTACTGGTGATCGTTCTGATGGTCGCCAAAGCCAAGTTGGTGTCGTCTGAGGACATCACCTTGACTATCAATGATGACCCGGACAAGGCAGTCGTGGCGCCAGCCGGTGAAACGTTGCTCAACACCCTGACCAACGCCAAGATCTTCATCCCGTCGGCCTGTGGCGGCAAAGGTACTTGCGGGGTCTGCAAGGTCGACGTCCACTCCGGCGGCGGGGCGTTGCTGCCGACCGAGACGGGCCATATCAGCCGTGGTGAGGCTCGCCAGGGCACTCGGCTGGCCTGCCAGGTCAAGGTCAAGCAGGACATGGAAATCGAGTTGGATCCCGCCATTTTCAATGTTCGAAAATGGACCTGCCGAGTTCGTTCGAACGTCAACGTGGCGACCTTCATCAAGGAGCTGATTCTCGAACTGCCCGAAGGCGAAGAGGTGCCCTTCAGGGCCGGGGGCTACATCCAGATCGAGGCGCCGCCGCACGTCGCCGCCTACAAGGACTTCGACATCGAAGAAGAATACCGCGAGGACTGGGACAAGTACGACATGTGGCGGTATGTCTCCGAGGTCACCGAGCCGGTGATGCGCGCCTACTCGATGGCGTCATTCCCGCTGGAAAAAGACATCATCATGCTCAACGTTCGCATCGCCTCGCCGCCGCCCAACAAGCCGGACGTGCCGCCGGGCCAGATGTCGTCCTACATCTTCGACCTCAAGCCGGGCGACGAATGCGTCATTTCCGGTCCCTTCGGTGAGTTTTTCGCCCGCGAGACCGACAACGAAATGTGTTTCATCGGCGGTGGCGCCGGGATGGCGCCGATGCGGTCCCACATCTTCGACCAGTTCAAGCGGCTTAGGACCAATCGCAAGGTCACCTACTGGTACGGCGCCCGCAGCCGTCGGGAGAGCTTCTACGAGGAAGACTTCAATAAGATCGCCGAAGAATTCCCGAATTTCGGTTGGAATTTGGCGTTGTCCGAACCATTGCCGGAAGACGATTGGGATGGCTACGTCGGTTTCATCCACCAGGTGGTCTACGAGAACTATCTCAAGGACCACCCGGCGCCCGAAGACATCGAGTACTACATGTGCGGACCGCCGATGATGAACCAGGCGGTGATCAACATGCTGCTCGACCTCGGCATCGAACCCGAGAACATCATGCTGGACGATTTTGGAGGCTAGGAAAGCTGTCAGCTCTCAGCTCTCAGCTCTCAGCAACGCATATGCAAGATCTGGAAGAGAGCCACAAAACGGCACGAAAAGGGAACGTGGGGTTCCCTTTTCGTCGTTTGATCGTCCCGGCGTTGTTCATCGCGGCGTTGTTTGCGGTCACGGTTTTCCGGGATCGGCCGACATCCGGTCCGGTGTCCGCCGTGTGGACCTTCTCCGGTCCGACGATGGGTACAGCCTACAGTGTCAAGGTCGTCGCGGTGGACTTGGACGATCCTGCGAAGCTGGCGATTCATACGGCGATTCGTGGGGCCGTCGACAGCGTCGACCAGGCCATGTCGACTTTCAAGCCGGAGTCCGAATTGTCCCTTTTCAATTCGAGCGGGATGGATGAGTTTTCGGTGTCGGAGGACCTGGCACGAGTGGTGGCGACAGCCCTTGAAGTGGCCGAGTTGTCCGACGGGGCATTGGATGTCACTGTCGGACCCCTGGTTGACGCCTGGGGTTTCGGCCCTGACGGATGGGTCGAAACGCCGGATGAAGCCAGACTCGACACCCTGAGGGAAATGGTCGGTTGGCGCAAGCTGGTGTTCGATCCGGAGGCCAAGACGATGCGAAAGACTTTCGAAGGACTTCGAGTCGACCTCTCGGCAATCGCCAAGGGTTTTGCGGTCGACCGGGTGCTCGTTGGGATCGTGGAACTGGGCTTCGGGGACGTCATGGTGGAGATCGGCGGCGAGGTACGGACGGCCGGCCTCAACGAGAGGGGCCAACCATGGCGCATCGGGGTTGAACGGCCGGATGAAGAAGGGCGGGTGGCCGGACTGGCGGTCGAGGTCTCAGGCCGTGCTCTCGCTACCTCAGGTGATTATCGAAACTTCCGGGAGGTCGAAGGGCATCGTATTTCCCATACCATCGATCCCAGGACCGGGCGCCCGGTCGATCACAATCTCGCATCGGTCAGTGTGCTCGCCGCAACCTGCATTGAAGCAGACGCGTGGGCCACGGCGCTCAATGTTCTCGGTCCACTCGAGGGTGTGGCGGTTGCGGAAGAACAGGGGCTCGATGCCCTCTTCATCGTCCGGACGGATTCCGGGTTTGACACCATTCGAACCGGAGATTTTCAGCCTGAGGGTATAATGGAGATTCCATGATGACGTTGGTCTTGACCCTGGTTATTTTTCTCGGCGCAGTTTTGCTCTTGGCCGGCATCGCCATTCTGACGGGCCGTGTGCTCAAGGGGTCGTGCGGTGGGGTGGCCGGTGAGGCGTGCGTATGCAGCGATGAAGGTCGCCCGAGGAGTACCTGTGACGAGGAGCCGGAATCGGAGTTGATCCAGATCGAGGTCGGTATAACGGCCGCCGGCAACCACCAGTGAGTCCGGAGTCAAGTTTCCAGTTTCAATTTCCTAAGCTAAGCGATTCTCAACGGCGATCTGCACCAAACCCTTGGCCCCTGGACGCATTCAAAAAACCTCAACAGACCTTCGGGTATGCCTGCGTTTTTTTCAAGCACCAGAGCCTCAAGGTTTTGGCACATCTCATCCGCCAGAATCGCTCAACTCAGGAAGTTCCCAGTTTCCAATCCACCCCATCTTGGTTCCGGCTCATTTGGGTTGTCGTCCTCCTGGTGGTTTCCGGCGGCCGTGCATTCGCCATGCTCTCGCCGGAGATTCGGGTCGTCGTTCCGCCTGAGCTGGAGAACATTGCGGTCCAGGTGGGGCGCCTGGCTCAGGAGGATTTCACCGAGGTTCTCAATCTGACCGGACGCCTTGGCTTTTCCGAGCCGATCACCGTGGTGTT
>JAUWTC010000094.1 GCA_030609785.1 Holophagae bacterium | reverse complement strand
TCAGCCCGAGGTTCGAGATACCGGGACCGGTTGACCCGTCCACTTTCATCCAGCATGTGGAGTTCCTGTGCTACACCGTCACCCCATGTGACGGCCCACCGGAGTGTCTCACCCTTCGACTGCAGCACCGTGACCTCTTCGGGACCGACCTCGGCCACAGTAACGGCCTCGGCACTTCCGGGCGTCAAAGCCTCCACGGGCTCGACCGTCCAACCCGGCGCCACCTGACGTTCTTCCAGGACCGGATCAGGAACCAGCAACATCGCGAGGTCAAACGTCTCCTCGCCACGCTGCACCCTGAGGTCCGCCCTGTCACCCCACTCCAGTCCCGCCAGCATCATGCGAAGGTCGGAGAGAGTCCTCGGGTCGAGCCCGTTGAAGTCAAGGATCACGTCCCCCGTTTCGAAGCCTGCCTCCGCCGCCCGGCCATCAGGCCATGCGATGGAGACCGTCGGTTCGCCCGCCTCGCCCTCTTTCAATTTGAGTCCCAGGGTCGGCCAGGCATCAACGCCACCCGTCGCCTGGAACACGCCGACGAAATCGGCCAGCGAACGGACAAAGACCGCTTGCGGCTCCGTATCACCTTCCCGATCACCACCCATCGGGTGACCGGATGGCTCCTCACTGTCCGCAGGAGGAATCGGCGCCTGGATCGGGCAGAAGGTCGCAACCTCGATCTCCGCCTCACTCCGTGCCGCCAACTCCTCGGTGATACGACGGACGATGCCGAGATCAAAGGCGACGTGACCCGATCCGACGACGACCACAACCGTCCCGCCCTCCGGCAACACATCGAGAATCGACCTCGCCATCACAGTGTCCCAAAGGCACTGGGCCGCATACATGTTGCCGAACCATTGCGGCGGCATCATGGCGACCGTGTCACCAAAATAACGGCCGATCAAGTATTGATGCTGCGGGGAGTTGTCGACGATGACCTCGCCGACCATCGCCTTCTGGTCGGCATCCAGGGCGTCCAGGCCCATTCGATTAACCGTCCTTGGGATGTCCCTCGGAATGTTGAGGCCGGCTACAGGGATCGATCTCCGTCTGGCGACATCCATGATCTCCCGGTAATAACCCCAGCGATATGTGCCCCTGTCGTACCACTCCGCTTCCCGAAGGAGACCATCGTCGTCGATCTCGCCGCTCCCCCACCGTTTCAGCGCCTCATTGTCTGACCTGCGAAAGAACTCCATTCCCAGAACCAGGTTGGGCTGAACTTCGGCCAGGGCATCCAGGATCTGAGCATGGACCATCTTCTGTCCCATGTGTGTGTGCTCCTCGCCGATGAGGACCACCCTGGCCGAGGCCAACTTCTGGGCCATCGCCTTGAGCGTGATGACCTCACCGGTTGCCGAGTCGACGATTTCTCCGGGGTGACCGCTGCCGAGCACGTATGCCCTGTCCGAATTTCCCAGCGGCAGCACGTCCAGTTCGCCACCATGGCTCAGGGGCACGACCATGAGGTCCGACAGGGCGAGACAACAGAAAATCGAAAAGCGACGCATGGGAACCTCCTGCCCGATTCTTTCCTGGCGTTCGGCAGGATAGCTTCTCCCAGGTACAATGCGTAGCCCGGCAGAAAACCGGACCAGAATGGGAGGCCCTATGACCGAAATCGTCGCCCCGCCTGCGATGCGGGAAGCTCTGGACTCCCATGATTGGGACCGCATCGAGGAACTCTGGCTCGAGGCTCTTGATCAACAGCCCATCCCGACCCTCGAACTCCTCGAAGTCCGCCGCATGATGTGGAAGGCCGGCAAGAAAACCCTCGCCATGACCTTGTTGGAGTTGTTGGCCGAGACGCTCGAGGCCACGGACGATGCCCATGGCGCCCTCGCAGCCCTTCGAGAGCTGATTCGACTGGCCGATCGCGCCGATTCCGAAAGGCTGGAGCGACTGCTGCGGGCCTTCTCCGCCATCCGCCGGGAGAGTCCATCCCTCGACGCCGTCATCGACCGTTACGCACCGACAGAATCACGCCACCCACTGGAGGAACTGGAAACAATGGAAACCTGGCTCAATCACGACGTGGGAACTGTCGTCGAGGTCCAAGGTCAAGGGGTGGGCCGAGTGACCGAAATCAACCTCAAACTCGAAAACCTCAAAGTCGATGTTGGAGGACAGCGGCCGGTGTCTGTCCCCTTCGGAGCAGTGACCCGTTACGTCCGTGTCCTCCCTGAGGGTTCTTTCCTCCGGCTCAAGGTTGAAGACCCCGAGACCCTGGCCACCTCTGTCGCAAACAACCCCGGCAGCAGCCTGGTCCACATCCTCGAGGGGATGGACGACCCGGCCGATGTCGCATCAATCAAGAACGCCCTGGACGGCCTGTTGCCGTCGTCCGGTTGGACCTCGTGGTGGACCAAGGCCCGGAAGAACCCCCGGGTTCTCTCCTCCGGAACCGGTTCGAGACTCCGCTACCACGTCACAGGATCCGCCGAAGACGCCGCCGAGGCGCTGCTGGCGGACCTCAAGTCAGCCGGCCCGAGAGAACGTCTCAAAGCCGCTCGAAACCTCGGGCAACGCGGCCGGGCCGAGGCGGCCCAGGCCGCCGAAATCCTGGCCCAAGGCCTCGATCAACTGATCGGCAACGACCCGGGGCTGGCCTGGGAGACCGCCGACCTCATGGCAGCCCTCCCCGGTGGCGCCGAAGCTGCCGATCGTTGTCGTTCGGAATTGGCGGAATCCGGGCTGCCCCTTCGGGTGCTGTCGGGCATCCGGGAGAAAGCCTCCCGACAGGGAGCCTTGGAACATTTTCGTGGAGCGCGGGCCGAAGAGTGGCCCGCAATCTGGGCCGAGTGGTTCCTCCACGAGAAAAGCTCGCCAATGCTGGACCACATCGCCCGGCAGTTGGACCAGAGCGGAGCTTCGGAAGCCTTGGACACCGCACTCGAGACGACATTCCGCAATCACCTCAAGCACCCGGCCCAGTTCGTGTGGGCCACCGAGGCCGTAACCGAGACCGATGCGCCCGAGGTTCTCAGGCGCCGACTGAGGCCATCCCTGCTGGAGAAGATCCCGGACATATTGTCCCGGAGGGAATTTTCCGATTTCCGGAGCCGAGGCAAGGGCCTGCTCGAAGGCGGCAAGGCTGCGATCCGACTGATTCTCGAACAGGCTTCGCCGCAGCAGGCCACCCGTTTCGCCCAGAGGCTTGTGCGAATCGACACCATCGACCCCAGCCAACTCCGGTTGGTCGAGCAGGCGGCCCGACAAGCCAACGGTGCGTCAACCCCCGAGGTCGAAGTCGTCTTGTTTGTAGCCACGGGTGCCGCAATCAAGGCCAAGCGTGCCGAACTCAAAGAGCTCCTGGAACACGAAATTCCCAAAACCCTCAAAGGCATCAATGCGGCTGCAGCCGAGGGCGATCTCAGGGAGAATTTCGAATACCACATGCTGAGGGACCGCCAGGAACTCCAGTCGGCAAGAGCCGCAAAGCTCCAGGAAGATCTGGGGCAGGTCCGCACCCTGGAACCGGGAGCGGCCGACCCGTCAAAGGTCAATATCGGTACTGTCGTTGCCTTCGATCAGGCCTCAGGAGCATCCGTCGAATCGCTGACAATCCTCGGCGCGTGGGATGCCGACCTTGAAAACAGAATCTTCGCCAACGGAACCGACTTGGCCAAGTCCCTGCTGGGGCATAAGGTCGGTGACACGGTCACCGTCGAAGGTACCGAGACCCAGATTGCCAAGATCGAACCCTGGCCTCAATAAGAGGTGGACAGAGTGGACGATCTGGACGCTGTGGACAGTCCACGGAGTCCACAAAGCCCACAATGTCCACTCAAGTCTTCCAGGCTTTTACCTGAACGCTCAGCTGTCCACTCTCAAAAGTTCCAGTTCCTCGGCATCAGGGGCGAAGAGGACACAACCGACCGTGCCCGGGCCGGCATGGGCGCCGACGATCGGACCGATTTCGCCCTCGAACAACTCCTCGATTGTGAAGGTGTTCGAAACCAACTCGGTCAGGCGGGCGCCCCACTTCGGCGCCGAGGCGTGGGCCACAACCCCGAAGACCGGCGTTTCCGTACTGATCTGTTCTTTGAGCAACTCGATCAGCTTGGGTTGGGCTCGGCGCCCTCCCCGGGCCTTGTCGACCGCCTGAACCTCGCCGTTTTCCATCGCCAGAATAGGCTTGATGCCCAGAAGAGTTCCAATGAAGGCACGAGCACCGCCGACTCTGCCGCCCTTTTTCAAGTACTCCAGCGTGTCAACCAGGAAGAGGAATCGGAAGCGACTGGAGATGCTCTCGATCCTGTCTCCGATCTCCTCGACGCCGAGACCCTTCCGCGCCATCCGGTTGGCAAACCGAACCAGCATGCCGAGGCCGACCGAATTGACCCGTGTGTCGACCACTCGGACGATCGGCGCCCGCATCGACCCTGACTCTTCGCGGAGGTGGACAAACTCGGCCTGCCCCTCTTCGGCAGCCTCCTTCGCGTTGGCAAACGTCAAAGACTGAGCCGAGGAGATGTGCAGAGAAACGATGTCTCCCGTGCCGACCAGCCGCCGATAAGCATCAAGGAACTCGCCCTTGCCCGGGGGACTGGTACTGGGAAATTCCTCGGACTCCCGAAGCATTGAATAAAAGTCGTCGGGCATCAGATCGACGCCGTCTTTGAAGACCTTGGACCCGAAGAGCACCGACAGCGGAACCACCGTCACGGCATCGCGCCGGACGATCGTCGGATGGAGATCGCAGGTGGAATCCGTCACGACGTGGATCCTGTGCTCCGGTTCGTGGAAGACGATGATGCCCCGCTCATGGAGGGCCTCGACAGCCCCAAGAACTTCGAGATCGGTCGCCGAAACGAGGTCGAGCAGTTCGGCGAAGTTCTTGGCCCCACGGACCGCCGTCAGGATCCCGCGCTGCACATCGGTGAACTGGGTATTGAAAAAGTCCCCTGCCATTCGAACTTCGATACGGGAATTGAGCGACGGCAGGCGTTTGAAGACCTCATCCAGTTGAAATTTCTCTTCAACGGCGTCGCTGACCAACGTCGCCAAATCGGCTTCGATCACCCGCTGCTCCGGAGAGCTCTCCAAGGTCAACTGGAAGGCGCCGCCCCGGAGACCGGCAATTCGATTGAATGCCTTTCGGCCGCCCACCGTCGAGCCCCAGTGCGCATTGACAATCTCACCATCTTCAAACCACAAACCGGTATCCGGCCCAAGCGTCAATTGAACGTGCCCGGTGATCTGGAACTTGAGGAGAATGCGCAGCAGGTCACCGATGGCGATCCGGGTCAGATCCCCGTACAGGCGGTCGATTGAGTCACTGAGTTCACCCCCGAGATGGCGGGCCAGGAACAGGAGCCGAACTTGGTACAGGAAAACCGAAGAGTCCAGCTCTGAGGTTCGCAAAGAATAGAAGTTTCCTTCTTCCAGGTCGTCGGGGATTTCCACCGCCTCTTCGCTGAAAATCAACATCGGAGGGACGTCGCGGCCGGTCGCCTTGATTCTCCTGCACAGTTCCAGCGGATCCATACCATCGAGTCCGGTATGGGAGATCACAAGGGTCGGATCGAGACCGTCGGTGAACCTGAGGGCCTCCTCGCCGTTGACGGCGTTGATGACCTCGTACCCGCCCTTATACAAAACGAGCCCGAGCTCACGTCGCCGTTCCTCCGAGCTGTCCGCTACAAGTACCGCGTTTTCGTAGGCCACAGATCCTCCTCCCCACGAAGGCGCACTGAGTATACCTAAACCAGCGAAGTCGGAACCACCATGAAACGGGCAGTCGCAAACCCGAACCCAAGCCCGTTGCCTTTCCCTTCCCCGTTCCCGTTATCGTTCCCGAGCCCGAGCCCGAGCCCTCACTTTCGGCGTGCGACCGACTCGGTCCCAGCTAATAGGCCGAGGACGTCGGTGAGTTCTCACCGGCCACGGTAGACTGACGAAATGAAGGGGCGTCCTCTACGTTTTGATCACCACTTGACATACGGTGGGCTCAAGATCGTGCTTCTGTCGGGAGCAATCCTCCCTCTCTCCGTCCTCCGTTGGTTGGGGCGGATCCTGGCCAGGTGTGCCGTGCCGTTTTTGGCGCAGGAAAGGCGGCGTGAAGACGTACACCTCAAGATCGCTTTCCCGGAAATGGAGATCGACTGCCGCCGAAACCTGCGGAAACGGTCCGAGCTCCACTTCGGCAACGTTTTGGGAGAAATTGCCTGGCTGATGCATGCCGACACCCGTGATGTAGCGGCATTGTGCGACATCACCGGGGAGGATCACCTCCACCGTGCGCTGGAAGCCGGAAAGGGCGCTGTGTTGATCACCGCCCACACCGGAAATTGGGAGTTGCTCAACGCCAGGTTGGGGATCTCCGGCATTCCCATGAGCATCGCCGTGAGAAACGTCTACGACCCCCGGATCGACGCCATCGCCAGCGACCTCCGGTCGCGCTTCGGGGCCCAGGTCATCCATCGAGACGACAAGGCAGGCCGCCGGCTCTTCGCGGCCCTCAAGTCAAACCGTGTCAATGGATTACTGATTGATCAGGACATTCGTGATATCGCGGGGGCCTTCGTGCCCTTCTTCGGCAAAAATGCATGGACTCCCACCGGCGCGGCCGCACTTGCCCTCAGAACCGGTTGCCCCATGATCCCCGCGTTCGACCACCGACGGCCTGACGGACGGCACCTCGTTGAAGTCCACCCACCTCTTCCGGTCCCTCCAGAGGGTTCGACGGAAGACCGAATCCACCAGCTGACCGGTGCCGCCACCGCCGCGATCGAAACCCATATCCGCGCCCACCCCGAACAGTGGGTCTGGATGCACCGCCGCTGGAGAACCAGACCCGAAGAAGAAAGGATGAAGGATGAAGGATGAAGCGGCGGTCAAAGGGGTCAAGATGGCCGGCGGGAACGAAATTGAACGCTCAACGTCCAACGTTCAACGTCCAACGCTGAAGTAGGAACCGACGCCAGCCCGGAGGGCTGCCGAGCCAACAGGCTCGGCCCTGCGAAGCGTGTAGCGTGGGCGGGGAACCGACACGCCAGCCGATGGCCGGTGGAACCGTCAGGCCCAACGATACTCAGGAACCCGTCTTCCGCATCTTGACCATCACTCATTGAATCCGAAGAGACTTCTTGAGGACGCCAGTCTTCGGCTTTCGAAGTTCGACGTTGAACGTTGGAAGTTGGAAGTTCATCCGTTCTTCGGTTCTCGTCGCGAACTGACGCCGAAGCGGTGGATAATCCCGTGGGTCACGCCCGGGAAGTGTCGCTGAAGCCGCACGAGCCATTTCCCATGGCCGGTGACCACCACGACCCTCCGCTTTCGGCACACACCGCGGACGATCTGCCGCGCGGCCTTGTCGGCATCCATACACAGCCAGGCGGGGATGGGGTCAGGGGTGTTCTCGGTCAACCGGCCGGTGTTGTCCACCTTACGGATCTCGGATTGAACGAAGCCAGGCGCCACCAGGGTGACGGCAACGCCACGCGGCCTGAATTCGTGACGGAGACTCTTCGCCAACGCCAGGACAGACGCCTTGCTCATGCAATAGGGTGAGTTACCCGGTAGCGAAATGAAACTGTTGACACTGCCCATCAGGGCCAGATTGCCGCCACTGGCCCACAACGCCTCCCGGGTCGCCTGCGCAGTCCGCAATACACCGAAGACGTTGGTTTCAAACTGCCGTCGGTAATCTTCGAGGTCGAGCTTGTGAAACCATCCCGCTACGCCGAAGCCCGCGTTGGCGTGGACATGGTCGATACGGCCGAATCGTTCCAGCACAGCGTCCACCGCCCGTTCGAGGTCGCCGTTTCGTGTGACGTCACAACCGATTGCCAAAGCCTCTGCGCCCTCGGCCTCGAGGCCCTCGACCAGAGCATGCAACCGGTCCTCCCGACGGGCCGTCGCGACGACGCGGGCCCCGAGCCGGGCATACTCCCGGGCCAGCGCCGAGCCAATACCTGACGACGCCCCTGTGATCAATACAACTTTGCCATCCATATGGTTTGCCATGGGGGTAATTCTAACCCGGCCATTTCAGCCCCGGCCTAGGGGC
>JAUWTC010000046.1 GCA_030609785.1 Holophagae bacterium | reverse complement strand
CTGGAGGTTCTGGATATCATCGAGCACCAGCCCGACCGGCTGCTGGAGATCCACGGCATCGGCCCGGCCACGGTCGAGAAGATCAGCGCCTCCTGGGCCAAGAACCGCGGCATTCAACGCATCATGGTCTTTCTTGCGGGACACGGGATCCCTCCCGGCATCGCTGTTCGGCTTCACCGCCGCTATGGAGAGTCCGCTCTGGCGGTCATCCGGGAGAATCCCTACCGATTGGCCGAAGAGGTCTACGGCGTCGGTTTTCTGACGGCCGACCGGATCGCCCAAAAGCTCGGCATCGCTTCCGATGCCCCCGAGAGGCTGGCCGCCGGCCTACTTCACGCACTGTCGCAGGCGGCTCTTGAAGGTCATCTTTTTCTCCCTCTTGAAGACCTGATCGTCCAGGCCAGGGGTCTGCTGTCCGAACCGGATATTGACCTGCAGGGAATTGTTGATGCCTTGAGACGTTCCGGGCATGTGGTGGTCCGTCCGAGGGAAGGGGCGAGCGAGGCGGTGTTCACCATTCGTCTGGATCGGGCCGAGGCAACGCTGGCGGCGGGCGTCAGCCGCCTGGTCGGCTCGAAGGTGCGCTCCGGAGAAACGATCGATGCCCGAAAACAGGTGAAGTGGTTCTCCGACGCCATCGATCTTGTCCTTGCCAAGGAGCAGGAGCGGTCACTGGTGACTGCGATCGAGCGTCCGGTCACGATCGTTACCGGTGGCCCGGGAACCGGGAAAACCACCTTGGTCAGAGGCCTGGTCAAAATCCTCGGCCGGTGCGGATTGAAAATCCTGCTTGCGGCCCCAACGGGGAGGGCCGCCAAGAGGTTGGAAGAAGCTTCGGGCAAGGAAGCCAAGACCCTGCACCGGTTGCTTGAGTTCAATCCCGTCGAACGAGTCTGGGCGCGCAATGCCGAACATCCGCTCGAAGCGGACTGTGTCGTCGTCGACGAGGTGTCGATGTTGGATGTCGAGTTGGGCGCCCGCCTGGTCGAGGCCGTGCCGTCGGGCTGTCGGCTGGTCCTGGTGGGGGACGCTGACCAGTTGCCCTCCGTCGGACCGGGTGACGTGCTGGCGGATCTGATCACATCCGGGAGAGTGGACGTCATCAGGCTGCAGAGGATTTACCGACAGGGTGAGGGGAGTCTGATCGCCGAGAACGCCCACCGGGTCAACCGGGGCCAGATGCCGGTATACGGCCCGCAGGGCACGATGTCCGACTTCTATTTCGCCGTTCGTTCGGATGCTGCTGAGGCGGCCACCACCGCCATCGAGATGGCCGCGGAGAGAATCCCCAAGCGTTTCGGCCTGGATCCTCTCAGTGATATTCAGGTGTTGGCGCCGATGCACCGTGGGGAGGCCGGGGTCGCCCGGCTCAATGAGCGACTCCAGGAAATCCTGGCGCCCCCCGGTGGGCCGGAAATCACCGTTGGGTCCAGGGTGTTCAGGGACGGCGACAAGGTCATGCAACTCCGAAACAACTACGAACTGGACGTGTTCAACGGGGATGTCGGGCGCATCGTATCCCTCGACGTCGAAGAACGAGAATTGACGGTCGATTTCTCCGGCAGGGCGATCGTCTACCAGTCGGATGACCTGGAAGACCTCAACGTCGCGTATGCCTGCACCATTCACAAGGCCCAGGGGTCGGAGTATCCGGCGGTGGTGGTGGTCCTCCATGATCAACATCATCTGATGCTGCAACGAAACCTGCTCTACACCGCGGTGACGCGGGGCCGGCGGTTGGTTGTGTTGGTCGGCAGCAAGCGTGCGCTGGGCCGAGCCGTCCGAACAGAAAGCGTCAGGCAGCGCAATACCATGCTGGCAACCCGGGTACGGAGGATGGTGCATCAGGAGCTGAAAGCCGGACCTTAAGAAATAGCCACGAAGAGGCACAAAAAGGCACAAAAATGAAGGAATAACACTTCTTGACGTTCTCTTTGCGATCTTCGCGGTCTTTGCGGTTCAATTGTTTTCTTGTCCCTAACCCCTAAATCCTAACCCCTGACCCCCTTGATCCTCACCGTCCCTCATCGAATTCAACCAACGTCCTCTCCGCCGCCCGGGCGACATCGGGGTCGAGGTCTTGTGTCATTATTTCGAGCAGCCGTCGCGGGCGTGAACCCCTGAAGATCCCGAGGCCCCGCGCGACATTGGTCCGAACTTCGGGGAAGGTGTCCCCGGCCATCTGTTCGAACAACTCGAAGGCCTGTCCCTTGCTGATGACGCCCGTGGTGACGATGGTCTCCAGGGTCTTGGAGACGGCGATTCGTACTACCGGCTCTCGATCCTCGGCCGACGCCACCAGAGTTGAGATGGCCCGCTTGCTGCCATTCGCCGCCAAGGCCCGGGCTGCCGTTTGTCGAACCGTACCGTCAACGTCAATAAGGGCTTCCTGGAGTTCACGGCGGCCGGCGTCCCCGATGGGCACCAGGATCGAGAGAACGTCCTCCAGGGATGCCGGCACTCGATAGAGATCCGCTTCGGATCCATACCTGCCGGAAGAATCAGGGGGACGCAGAAGATCGAGCAGAGGCATAACGGCTCGAGAATCCTTAAGCTGCACGAGACACCGGGCGGCGGTGTGGACCTCAAGAGGCTCCGCGGTACCTTCGATGAAGGTCTCCAGGTAGTGTCGAAAACTCCCGGGATCGCAGGCCGTGGCAGGGCCGAGACGAATGCTGTAGGGCACCCGAGCCTCGAGGGCCGATCGCCGAACGGCGGCATTTCGCTCGGGCTCGATGCTGAGGCGGGTCGACGACAACACGGCGTTGATGACCAGGACCAAGGCCAAGAGGGCGACGGTGATAGTGGATCTCCAAAGGAGCTTCTTTCGGGCCTTTTTCCGGCGTGTTGCGGATACCGGACGCTGAGGGCGAATGAACCGGGTCATTGTGGTGGCGCTGATGTCCCGATCGCTCCAGTCAGCCGCCATACGCTCGAGGTTGAGGAGTACGTCATCGGGGCTCAGGTGACCGAGGCGTCGCCTGGCAAGATCGTCGAGCAGCTGACGAAAATCCTCATCTGCCCACTTCGGTCCGTCCGAGCCGCGGGAATGTCGGGAGAGAAAGATCTCCAGGTAGGGTCTGGCCTGTTCGTTCCAGCCGTTTCCCTGCTCAGGAGCCGTGTGCCAGTCGAGGTACCAGAGCCGGACGGTACTGTCTTCGCCGGCGGAAAGACAGCGCTGTCCGTCCGGGGTAAACGCCACCGAGGGTACCGGACCGACGTGACCGTCAAAGGTCCTCAAACACCGCCGTGCTCGGATATCCCAGAGTTGAACGGCCCCTTCGAGACCGCCGGTCAGGGCAAATCGATCATCGGGTGACAGGGCCAACGAGGCAACGCCCTGTTCAACCTCCACTGTTCGGAGGCAGTGACCGTTGGTGACGTCCCACAACCGTAGTTGCCCGTCTCGCGCGCCGGAAAGGAGGCTCCTGCCATCATCGGACCAGGCGATGGCGGAGGGCGGTTCGTCGTGTCCGCCGAGGGCGAGGATGTCCCTCCCGGTCAAAGGGTCCCACAGCAGGAGTTGGTCCTCGCCGCTCGAGGCACATATCTGTGCGTCGGGGGAAAAGGCCACGGCCAGAATCTCACCAGAGTGACCGTCGAAGACCTGGAGACAGACACCGGTCTCGGCGTCCCACACACGGGCGGTTTGATCTGAAGACCCGCTGAGAATCAGGCTGCCGGCGGCAGCGAGGTCGTTGACCTGAGCCTGGTGCCCCTCGAAGGTCTGAACACAGCTTTCACCGCTGAGGTCCCAGAGGTGGATGACGTTGTCCAGCCCCGCTGTCACGCAGTGGCCACTCTCGGGGAGAAAGACCGCAGCCAACTCGGGCGTATCGACCGGCTCGTATGAGCGGACGACCGTGCCATCGTCCAACTGCCACAGGAGCACGCGGCGATCCGCTCCAACGGTCAAACCGCAGTCGCCGGACGGACTGATGCAGGCGCTGTTGACCTTCGCCTGATGGATGGTGAAAACCTCCTCAGGCCAAGCCTCTTTGAGCCCGTCCCGTGGGGAGGCGCGACCGGCCGCGGCCGCAAGGCCCAGAGCCTCCTCGTTTCGGGCGTAACCGGGGATCGATCGGGCAACATCGATCTCGGCGATGGCGCCGACCGCATCCCCCGTGGACAGCACAGATCGAGCCCTGTTCAGGTGAGCGGCAAATCGTCCGGCACGCTCCTCAGCCTCACCGACCGTCACGGGCGAGGCCACGGCCCACGTCAGCATGGGTTGGGGCACCGTAGCGAAATCGAATCTGGCCAGACCGGTCGGGCCGTGACCGACCAGGACGGTGTGCCAATCCGGGGTTGCCGCCGCGGCGTGCGCCTCTTCCCCGAGGGTGATGCAGGCAAGAAGACCACCCGCGGCCAGGTCCCAGAGCCGCAGGGAACCCGTCGAGTCTATCGAGAGACACGTCGAAGCGGTTTCGTCAATGGCGAGATAGCGAATGCTGCCCTTGTGACCCAGAAGAACCCGGTTGAGTTGTCCTTCGGGAAGGGCCCAGACTCGGATCTCGCCGCCCTCGTCACCAGAGATCGCCATCCGTCCCCCCTGAGAGATGGTGACAGCGCTGACGTCAAGGAGATGTCGTTCAGGCCTGGCGAGGATCTCACCGTCATCGAGGTCAACAACAAGCACCTTGCCGCCACTGCCTCCAGTGACCGCGGTCTTGCAATCGGCCGAAAGGGCCAGATCGGTCAGAAATCCGCTGTGGATCGAATGGGCGTCGATCAACGAACGACTTTGGAAGCTCCAGACATTCAGCTTTCCCGTCGTCCCAACCCCGACGACCCTTCGACCGTCTTCGGTGATTTTCAGTGCGTTGAGGAAGCCCGCATGGGCTTGGAGTCGGTGGTCTGAAACCGCTTTTTCGGTTTCCCAGATGGTGACTGGATCGCCCTCGGTGGTCGTCAGAACCTGGGCGCCGTCAGGCGAGAGAGCCAAGCAACGGGGGCGGCCGTTCCGGGGTCGCAGCATGCGTTCAATTTCACCCTTTTCCGTGTCCCAGACACAAATGGCGCCGTCATGGAGCACTGTGACTGCCGTTCGGCCTGCGGGCTCGATTGCCAGCTTGAGGACTCGTCCGGAAAAACCCTCGAGACGATTGACGAAACTGAAGGCCGGAATGAGACGGAGGGCCCCTCGGTGGAGATCGAGAGGGAGGCTGGGATCGTGGCGGCGTGCCTCTTTGTACAAGCCGGCCGATTTCGACTCCTGGCCGAGATCCCGCATGGCAAGTGCATAGGTGGTCAAAAGCAATGGGTCGAACCGAAGAGGACCGCCGCAACTGGCCAGAATGTCAACGGTTTCCCGAGAGTTCGCGGTCTGGTCTTGGGAATGCCCTTGGCTGCAAAGAGCCACCGCATAGTCGCGAGCAACCTCCGGCATGCCGTTGGAACCTCGATGAGCCTTCTTGAGATGTTCCAGCGCCTTCGGCCAATCGCCAACGGCCAGGCACAGTTTCCCGGCAAGGTGCCTGGCTTTCCATGGAGGCGCGTCACCCCTGAGAATCTCCTCCATGCGAGCCAGCGTTTCGGTGTTTCCGGCACCACGTGATTGCCATCGGAAAAACGCCAGATTGAACGTCGCTTCGATATGACGAGGGTCGTTTGCAAGTGCCTCCTCCCACGCGTGCTCCGCTCTTTTGGGCTGGCCGAGGGTGGCGTAGGACACCCCCTGGTTGTTCAGCGCATCGCCGAGGAGCCGACGAGCCTTGGGATTGGGTCTGGGGTAGGGGAGGGCCATTAACCGATTGAACACATCGACCAAACGCCGGCGGACCTCCGAAAACGACGCCGGTCTCTCCGAGGGTTCCTTCTCCAGGCATTCCAGCATCAAATCGGCAAGATCACCGTCAATCTGGTCATTGAACGATTGGGGCAAAGGCGGTTTCGACTGGCGGTGCATCTCCTCCAACTGGGCCAGCTGGACCTCTGGGCGGGCCTTGCGATCGGTGTCCGAGAGTACAAAGGGCCGCCGCCCGCAAAACATCTCGAAGAGGATGCACCCGAATGCATAAATGTCTGCCGGTTTCCCCGCGGTGTGGCCTCCTCCCCACTGCTCCGGGGGCATGTACGGGGGGGTGCCCATGACACCGCCGCCCAGAGTCATGGTCTTCCAAATGCCGTCCATCGGCTCCAGATTGCCCTGGAGGTCGTCAGCTTCTACCTTGGCGGGCTCCTCGGTTGCGAATCCCCGGCCGACCAGCCCCAAATCCGTCACCCTGGCGATACGATCCGAGCCGACCAGAATGTTGGCAGGTTTGAGGTCTCGGTGGGCAAGGCCCCGGTGTTCAGTTCCGGTGTCGTCAATCCACCCAAAGGTGTGGGCGTGATGCA
Organism: Holophagae bacterium; assembly: GCA_030609785.1. Classification (GTDB taxonomy): domain Bacteria; phylum Acidobacteriota; class Thermoanaerobaculia; order Thermoanaerobaculales; family Sulfomarinibacteraceae; genus DAOWGJ01. Next base: position 4,289 of record JAUWTC010000046.1, on the reverse strand, counting down.
TTCCCGAAGCCACTTGAATTGCCAGGTCAAGGCGCTGAGAAATCTCTCCGGATCGATCGTTTTTGATCCATTCGTCGAGCCCACCACCGTCGATCAGCTCGATGAACAGCCTTGCCACACCACCCAACTCCCGAACGAAATAGGCGGCGCAGATGTTGACGTGGAGGCCGAGGCCGATCCAGGCTTCAGCCTCCCTCAGGAACCGAAGACGACCGCTTGGAGTGGCCAGGGTCTTGGGGAGTGGCGTCTTGACCGCCAGGTCGAGGGCGAGGGCACGGTCGAAAACGAAATAGACTTCACCCATGCCCCCTCGTCGAACCTCACGGACCTCGTATCGCCCCTCGATCACCTCGCCGGGTTTCCACAGCAATGACCCAGGTGAGGTGATTCTTGCAGTGAGGCCGCCCCGTCCGGTTTCGGTCGCGGGGGCGGGGCTGTCGGGACTCGCCTCGGTGGCCGGCACCTGATCGTCCCTCCCTGGCGACCCTGTGGACGGGCCGTTCGGACTGAGGGCCTCAATTCGAGTCAGCAGCTTGGCGGCTCGATGGTCATCCGAGTCCAGGCTGCAGGCCCGTCGGGCAGCCTCTCGCGCCTCGTCCATGCGGCCCATGCGTTCGAGGCAATAGGCAGTCCAGAACCGACTGTTGGCGTCTTCGGGTCGCTGGGTGGTCCAGGTCTCCAGGAGGGCCAGGGCCTCCTCCCAATTCTTGGCGGCCAGGGCGTGATCCAGGCGTTTGCCCAGCGGCAAATCTCGTTCTGCGTTCATACCGATGGGATACCGGGGAGGGCCGCCTCCAGCGCCCTCAGAAACTGATCAGCGGTCGCAAATCGCAGATCAACATCTTTTTGCACGGCCGTATCGACGGCCTTGGCAAGTTCGGGCAAGAGGTCCGAGCGGCGTTCGAGAATCGGAATCGGTGGGTCTTCGATCATCACGTGGATCGGGTGTCGCGATTGTTCTCGGCCTTTGCCTCCGGGAGACGGTGTCTTGGGGAAGTCGACCGAGAACTTTCTCGTCAGCAGGAAGTAGAGGCTGACGCCGACGGAGTAGACATCGGCTGGAGGTTTGACGAAGCGGTAGTCGAGGATCTGTTCCGGGGCCATGAACATCATCGAGCCGGCAACCTCACCAACCCGGGTGAAGTCGAACAACGAGTTTCCGGCCTCCTCGAAGGACTTGGCGAGCCCGTAGTCGGTGATCTTGGCCGACATCACAGGATCGTCGTGGGCCCGACTGAGCAGGAGATTTCTGGGCTTGAGGTCTCGGTGTACGAATCCGTGGTTGTGGAGGGCTTGGAGGCCCCGGAGGATGTCGCACGTAATGATGGTGGCCAGACGGGGGTTGACCGGACCTCTGAAAACCTCGGTCACCAGGTCGTGGGCATCCCCTCCTTCGAGGTACTCGACGGAGAAAAATAGACGATCGCCGTCGCGGCCCCGCTCGAGGATCCTTGCCAGATTGGGGTGGATCACCAACGACTGCACACCGATTTCCCGGTCGAAGAGCTTGAGGTTTTTCTCGTCTACAGCTGCATCGGGGAGGATTTCCTTGACCGCACACAACCGTCGGGTCGGTTCGTGTACGGCCTTGTAGACCACGCCCATGCCGCCGCGGCCTATTTCTCTGAGAATCCGATAGTTCCCGATGGTTTCCCGGGTGACATTAGCCGACCTCTGTGCCGCCGAGCAGGTTGGACAGAGGTATCGGGCGTCGGGCAGCTCCTCGGCCCATCCGTCTTCCTGAGCCCAACGCCTGAGGTCCCTCTCGCAGCCGTCACAGGGAAACGACCGGTCCGACGGGGGTGCAATGGTGTCCAACCGGGGTTGTGGAACCTCCCGGTTGCGGACGGAAACGTGAGGATATTGAGGAAGGGATTTCGGGCCGGGGATCTCGTCCTCGGCCTTTTCGTCGTCCCAATCGGGGATGCGAATCCGCAGGACCGTCTGTCCGGCCCGGATCTCATCCAGGTCCTCGAGATGTTGGCGCCGGATCCTCCGGTGGTTGACGAAGGTTCCGTTTTTGCTATCCAGGTCCTGAATCAGACATCGAGGCGGGCGGATGTCCAGTAGGAAATGATGCCGGGAGATTTGGCGGTCGGCCTTCGGTTCCAGAACGAAATGGGCCTTCGGAGACCGTCCGACCAGGAAGGAGTCCGCCTCCTTGAATTCGAAGAAGCGGCCGGCCTCTGGTCCCTCAACAACCTCGAGTCTTACAATCATGACTATCTTTGAGTGTACCGAAACCGGTAGAGAGGACTCAAACAGGGACATGAAGACGATTGAACCGCGAAGACGCAGCGTAAACCACAAGAACGTCCAACGCTCAACGTCCAACGTTCAACTTTGAAGTAGGAACCGGCACGCCGGCCGAAGGCCGGTGGAACCATCAGGTTCCGCATCCGAAGGATGCAGTGCGGGCCGCGCCCGAGGGCGGATTGTGGTGGGACGAAACAGCCGAGGCTCAAGGAACGCAAGGGCCCACGGGCAAGAACCCCGGCACCGCCGGCAACGAGCGGCAACCCCCAAATAACAGGCCTCCCCAAACGCGAACTTCGACGTTGGACGTTGGACGTTGGACGTTGAGCGTTCAATCAGCCCTGTTGCAGCCCGTGGATCTCTGCCTTGATTCGGATCTGTGTCTCCCCATCTCCGCGTTTATCTTTGCATTTCCCTTGAGTTTTGGCTTACAGCTATTCCCCCCGGACAACCGTCCCGGTGACGGCGCATCGCAGGCGGCCTTCGGCAATTTCGAAGGGCAGCGCGACGATACGGTGGCTGACCGGGGAGATCTCGACCTTGACCGTGGCCAGGTCGTCCGGTCTTTCGACCTCTGATCCGACCACCAGGTAGCGAATAAAGACCAGGGCGTCTACCAGGTCCAGCGTACCGCCGTGGCATGGCTCCTTTGGAACCTCTCCGGTGGCGCCGGCAGCTGATGACAATGCTCGGGCCAACAGGGTCAGATCCTCAAGGGCGAGGGGGAACGCCGGAATGACGAATCGCCGACGCCCTGACCATCCTGGCGTCACTCGCCCTCCGGTGCCTCGCCGTGCGTTGACCAGAACGTCGGTCTCGATTGACCATCCGGGTCGCCAGAGCCTTGCACGGCGACCGGGAACCGGCATCAAGGCGGTACTGTCGACCAGATCGAGCTTGGTGTTGCCCAAGACTGCGCCGCTACCGCAGTGTGGGCACAAGAAGAGGATGTCGTGAGGTCCTGCGGCCATCGCCGACCCGCAGGCCGGGCAGTCCAGATTGATCAGATGAAAGTCCATCTAGGACAACCCATCTGTGATCGATTTGAGGGTGTCCAGTGGCGAACTCTGTGGGTCGGGAGCCAGCCCACTGCCTTCCTCGACCACTCCACCCGATCTGAACTGGCGGAAGCCCCAACTGATGAAGGCCGCCAGGAGCACTCCAGCGACTCCCAGTGCGGCCAGACCGGTCTCTGAACGGATCAGACCGCCGAACTGTTGGAGAAGGGTCGTGCCCAGAAAGCACGCAACGCCACAGGAACCAACCAGGGAGAAGGCTCTCCAAAGGTGATTGCCGGGGGCTTTGCCATAGGCGATGGTCCCATCCTCCGCATCGACCAGCACCTGGTAGGTCCGTTGTCGAAACGAGTACCTGAAAACCCACAGTGGATAGAAAACAAGATCGGTATTCTGCCTCATGACGGCATACCAGGAAAAAGAGGTCTTGTCAGGCTGGGTGCTGTTCTTGATGCTCTCCAGCGCCTGGTGAAAAACAGCGGACGCCATCTCATCCTCGGCTCGGTTAGGACGAAAGACCATGCCTCTTGCGCGGAGTTTTTCTTCGTCGAGCGGCAGGATCTCATCATTGGCCAAGTTGACCTTGGTAACTCCGAACTCGGACATATCGGCTCCGGCCAAGGTTCGATCTATGGTCTGAGAGACCTGCCGTTCCACCGGCTCCTGGACCGTGACCCACCGATTGCCTCGCTTGACCCTGCGCTCATCGACGCCGAGAACCCAGCCGATGACGTCACATCGTGCCCTGATGAATGGAAACCAGGCCAGGAAACTCTCCTCCAGTTGAACCTCTCGTTTGAGGGCTGGTTCCTTTCGGATGCCTTTGCGAAACCACTTCATGATCGCCTGTGCTGCGCCGTCCCGGGAGAGGCGATCCAGGACCATCATCCGCCGCGTTCCCCGGCGGCCGACCACCGCTTGGCCCGTTCCGCAGTAACGGCATACAACGGTGGTCAGGCCCTCCTCGACCTCGACGGTGCCGCCGCACGATGCGCAGACCAGGCCTTTGACCCTTTT
>JAUWTC010000120.1 GCA_030609785.1 Holophagae bacterium | reverse complement strand
CGTCAAGAAACCGATCACCTCCGATCCCTGATCGGTGAACTTCAGCAGCTGGTCGCCCGGGTCGAAAACAAGCATGCCGAGTTGTTGTCCCGCTCATTGGGTTTGACATCGGAGATCGAAAAAAAATTCCTCGAACAGACCAAAGAACTCCGCGAAGTCCAGAAAGACGCTCAGCGCCTGGAAACGGACCTGGCGACTCTCCACACTGCCTACGAAGAGTTGGAGACTAACCATCACAGCCTTGCAGGGCACCTCCCCCTCCTCAAAGAGGAAATCCAAAACAAAGACTCTGAAATCACCCGGGCCGGCCGCCACATCACCAATCTCGAAAAGGAAATCCGTAACAGAGATTCTGAAATCACCCGGGCCAGTCAGCACATCACCAACCTCGAAAACGCCTTGGCACAGGCGACCAGTGAGAAAAACACTCTTGATGCGGAGCAGGCGCGGCTGCACAGTTTGATCAACCAACTTGAACAGGAGCTGGATCGATCCCAGGAAACCTGTGGATCCACCCTGGAAGCCCTGGACGCCATGACGAGTCAGCTATCCTGGCGCATGACCGCACCCCTGAGAAGGATCCGGGGACTCCTATCCCGCCAGTAGGCGCTAGCCCGTACTTCTCACCGACTTCAATCAGCGAGAACCCTGACCTGAATTCCGTCGATCTCTTCCACCTCCCGATACTCCGTAGTGATCAGGCCGTAAAGCTCGGGAGCGAGATTAACCAGCCTGAAGCTCTCCCGGGGGATGATCGGGCTGTCGGAGAAGAGAATGACCGCGGTGTTCTTTCGGCGTATTTCCGCCACCATCTCCTTGATCGACGTCGCGAAAGAACTGGAAGGAAATGCGATCACAGGCACGATCAACGGACTCCGCCGTTCGGCGAGGTAATAGAGAATCTTTGGAAACGCGCAGATCAACACAGGATCTTCTGCGCTGCTGTTGGCCCGAATGGCACGCTCCAACCGCATAAGGGAATCCCTGACCTCCGGTTTGACATGGAGAACGCCGTGAGGATGGGGCAGGTCGACGTTGGTTGTGAAAAACCGGGTCCCGATGCCCCCGACAAAGGTGTCCGAGCTGGTCACTCCGAAAATGACGGCGGCGGCGATCCAACCACACACCAGAGCTCCGCCCGCACGTCGAAGGAGCGCTCCCGGACCTTCCCGGGACACCACCCGGGACACGACAAAAACCAAAAGTATCCAGATCGGCGCAGCATTTTGAAGGAAATGAGCCAGGTCGAGCCGAACGGCCCATTTCGACAGATTGACAAGCCCGACAATGACAAGGCAAAGGACGGCGGCACGGATCGCCTCCGAGCCGCCCGACCACCGATTCTTGAGGACAATCCAAAGGGAGATTGCCACAACCGGCAGGATCATCAGATAGATCGAGAGGGTCAGGGCCATCTGCGGATCCGAAATACATCGACCCAACTGTGCGGCAAAGAACCGCGACCCGGAGGCGATCGAGGCGATGAGACTGAGGTTGTGTGTACCCAATGACAATGGGTTGATCTGACGGAAATAATCCGCCAGCACAACAGTGAATAAAACCAGTGCTACTCCAAAAGATCCATGCCACAGCATGAACCGACGCCTCGGCGGGACTGAAGAAAACGGACCGCGCCACATGGCGGGGATGACCGCCACGACCCCGACCCACCCCATCAAAGTCGGCACGGCGGTGTAGGGGTGGGCAGCAAATGCAAAGCCAATACACAACGCCAACCAGACGTAGCGGCGAACCGACGCCGACGCTACTAAACGCAACATGGCATGCAGGCACAGGCACAGGGAAAATGCGACAAAGGCCTTGTGCCACGGACCCGGCAAGGCCAGAAACAGAACGACCGGTACCCATGCCCAGCGCTTTGGTACCACCATCGCAGAAATCAAGAAAATCAGCGCGGCGGTTGCGGCCCTGATGACGACCCACACCGCTCGAACGACCTCGAGGTTGGGCTGACCGTCCGGAAAGAGCAGGGCGAACCACCGGTACTGAGAGGAGTAGTGGCAGAACTTGGCAAAATCCATCCGCCCTTCCGCCTCAAGCTGGATCCCCTGCAGAAGGACACCCTCATCAAAGACCGCAAGACCGTAATTGAAGAAGAAACCGAAGAAGGCCAACGAAATACCGAAGACTCCCGCGGCAAACCACACGGCATGACTGTGCACGCCGTGCAGGGTTTGACCCTCAGCTGAGTCCATGGGCCCGAGCAGACTTCGTCTCGGCCTTCAGATGCACACGCTCTCGTTCAACGTTGGCGTCGGCGCCCGCTTCGTGCACACCGATATCGGTAGCCACCTCACCCTTGCCACAGTTGGCCGAGATCTCGACGTCGTGAATCCAGGGGTCACAGGCCGAGATGAATCCGATCAGGATGATCCGCCGCTTGATCCTCGACAGGTCGAAACCCAATAACAACAGGAGGCTGAGCACCACACCGTCCGCAAGAAGCGTCAGGCCGCCCTTCCGGAGCACCGAAATGCCGCAGTGAAACAACAGATAGGGCACGCTCAGAAGCCGGGATCGCTTGACCATGCGCCGAAAGCGCTCCAGCCTCGGTTCCAGGTAGGCCAGATCCATCTGCTGTGAAAGCGGCCGGTAGCCGTCCCTGGTTCGAATGACGATGTAGTGGTGAATGTAAAAACACTTCCTGACCCGCAGCGCCGCCAGCAGGGAGAAATACAGCTTCTGGAAAATCCGGATGTCGTCTCGAGCGATCTTCCCGGAGGTCTCCCGCTCCAGATCGTCGATCAACTCGTCGGGCGCCACAACCTGGTCGGCGAAGTCGTCGGTCGCTCTGCCCAATCGCCGGCAGCCCAGGTAGAACACTTCCTTGACGAACGGGTGTTCGGCGGCATAGGTCAGGACCTTCTCCATCTGGTTTTCGTTCAGACCTCGCAGGATTGTCACGACCAGGTCGGTGGCGACCCCGTTCTGTTCAAGGGAGGCCAGGATCTTCTCCCGCACCTCCGCCATCGGACGCCCCCGCAGTACGAGGTTGTGTTCGTCCTCGAAGCCGTCAAATTGAAGGTGGACTTCCTTCAGTCCGGCATCCACCAACTCCTTTAATCGGTCCGGATCCGTAATCTCCAATCCGTTGGTGTGGAGAGCGGTGATGTGACCGCCCTTGTCCGCCATCCGGATGATCTCGGCGAGATCGTCCCTGACGGTGGGTTCCGCACCCATCAGATCCAGCTTCAGACGGCGCCCGCGGCCCTTGAGAAACGCGGCCAGCTGCTCTTTGGGGAGGTCCTCCTCGTCAAACTGATCAGAACTGGCCAGACAGATCGGACAGCGCATGTTGCAGCGGGCAGTCAATCGCAGAATGAAATCCCTCTGCGGCAGATCCGGAGGCATGATGTCATGGTAGAACTCAAGCAACTCGGAAAAATATTCGGGGCTCTCGGACAACAGGGCCCGGTTCTTCCCGTGTTCAGGACAGCTCTTTTCCAAAAGGACTCGACCACCCTCGACGATTAACCGAGCATCGACGATCTCGATACAAATGGGACATGTGCCCCGAGTGGTGCGGAGCACAGTCAATTTGTCGTCTGTGTCGGTGGCATTGGTCATTGGTTGCGGTTCCGGCATGCGAACTCACGCGCTCCTTTGTGGGGGTCTTTTCAGGCGAGAGAGAATCTGATCTCGGATCGGGAAAGCTGCCTCGATGCAGTGGTCCATATTGTTGTACCAGAACTTACCCAAGCGTCCTGCCAACAGCACGTTGTCGTACCCTTCAACCTGTTGCTCAAAGACGCCCAACTTCTCCCGATACTCCAGGTCGTAGATCGGGTAGGCCCAGGGCACCTGCTCGACCTCAACCCCCAGGACCTCGTTCCCGGACTCCAGGACCTTCTCCCGGCATAGATCCTCTACAACACGGTCAAGGTGAGCCTCAGGCTCGTCGTACACGCCGTTTTGAACACCGCAGGTCACCTCGACGCAGAGGGACCGTTTCCCTGGTGGGGTGTTCGTGGGGTCAAAGCTCGCCGGTGCGCTGACCCTTGAAAAAATTGCATCTGGGGAACCATGATAGCACCACTGAAAGTCAAAAGGCCGCCCGTCATCCAGCATGACGTTGTAGCAGAGCAACGCCAGGTAGTTGAGGCTCGGCCGGTCCAGCCTCAGCCGTTCGGAGAGGGACTGGATCGTTCCCGTCCACACAAGAACCGAAGGCTCGATCGTACGATTGCCGACGACCACCGATTGCACCCGGCCGCCCGCCACGCCGAGTTCATCGACCTCGCTCCCGCACAGCATCAGACAACCCAACGATTCCAGGCGTTTTCTGAGGTTGAGCACGAACTGTTCGCATCCGCCTTGTGGGTAGAGGAAAGTCATTTCCGGCTTCCGCCAGGTGGTCATGATTGTCCACGCCAAGGCCCACAAACTCTCAATCTGCATTCGGGAGTCGATGATGGCTCGGTCGACGCCTGTCTTCGCCCAATCACGGTGGGTAACCTCCGGCGTGATACCGAGAAACTTGGTCGAGTAGCCCTCGAAGAAATGCCGATAGAGGGTCTCACCGTACATGTGGATGATCTGATCTCTGAAAGTCTCGGTCTCGTGCCGCGGGAAGCCGATCAGCATGTCCCGAACGGCCCCAAGAGCCACGCCGGGAGGGAAACGAAAGAGCGACCGACTGGGGTGGAGAGGCCATGGGTAGAACCGGCCCTGAAACTGAAGCTTGCTGCTGCGGTTGATCTCCAGAGAATGACTGTCGAGAACGTCCCGAATGAAGGTCTCAACCTCCGGCAAATAGGTGTGGAACCGGTGTGGCCCGATATCGAAGGTGAAGTCGTCGTAGGTGAAGGATCGGGCCAGACCGCCCAGGCGCTCCTCTTTTTCAATGACAACGGTTTCGACCCCGGCTTCGGCCAACAACAACGCGACCGAGAGGCCGCTGATGCCGCCTCCGACGATGATGACCGGGCGGTCCTTCGTCACGGTCATCGACGCAGCGCCTTCACCCAGTTCCAGCCGGTCTGCCAGTCCAGTCCAAACATTAAATTGTATTCGGTAAAACACGTGGCCGAACAGGCGTTGCAGCCGTTCCTGTTCAGGGTGTCAAAGGCCGAACCGAAGCCCTGACGACGGACATTGGGCGCCTCTCCCTCGTCGATGAACAACGAACAGGGATAGAGGCTGCCATCAACGTCGACGTTGCAGTAAAGATCCCCCGCCAGACAGGGCGGGGCCCCATCGAGGCGAGGCAAACGGTTTTGCGTGTAGTCGGGCCAGGATTGAAGGTGCTGCAGGAATTTGAGCGACGACCCGATCGGCGCCCCTTCCCGCTTTCGCGCGGCCAGCATTGCCACGGTCGCCCTGAGATCATCGTCGTCCGGATAGAGGCCCTCGTTGCATCCGAGGGAATCGTTGTGGTGGAGCACTTGAAAGGTCGTCAGAAAATTCAATCGCCGAGCCAGATCCAGGATCCACTCCACCTGATCGAGGTTCTCCTTGGTCAAAACGGTGATCGTCCAGAACCGATAGCGCCCGACACTATGCTCGATACCGCGCATGGTCCGGTCGAAACTGCCCACCCCGCGAGTCGCGTCGTGCGCCTCCCGATTCCCATCCAGTGAAATATTGAGGTGGTCGACCGGTTCAAGGTCCCAATCGCGCTCCGGAATCAAATGACCGTTGGTGTCAACGGTGACGAAGAGACCCAAGTCCTTGGCGTGCCGGATGATTTCGCCGAGGTCAGACCGGCACAGCGGCTCACCGCCCCAGAGCCCCAGCCGCCGGCAGCCCAGGTCAGCCGCTTCTACCAGAAGTGTGAGTATTTCTGGGAGCGACATCTCCTCCGAGCGCCTTTCGGGGATCGAACAGTAGGAACAATTGCCGGTACACCGGTCGGTCAGGCCCAACATCAGGTTGAGCGGCCGACGCCTCCCAAAGAGCTTATGAGCCAATGAGGCGGAAGCAAAGCGGACGAGGTTTGCCGAACGCACGGACGTCTACTTCCAAACCGAGGCCGGACAGCAACCAGAGGATATGTCTGATGGTTTCAAATTTCCCGAGCGACTCCCGACCCAAAGCCTAGTGGGGCGTGGAACCAGAGTCAATTGTGCCTCGGCTTCCATTACTGACTCCTTCCACCGGCCGTCGTCACGATGCGGGGCGGGAGCCCCGTGCTCCCGTCTTGCTTTCCAGCATCCTGGCTTCCCGGTCTTCATTCCCTCTTTGCGTGTTCTTTGCGATCTTTGCGCCTTGGCGGTTCATTTGCCTTCTCGTTCGACCAGTGTGCCACCCTCGTGGGCTCTTGAGTCCCCTGTGCTACGATCCGGCTGCATATGCAGGCGTTTACCGATCCCACCGAGAGCCCCCCGAAAACCGGACCCTTGCCGACATCCGGACGGCCCTCGGTTCTCCTTCTCAACCCTCCGATTACCCACGCTCAACGAACCGGACCGCTGGGTCCGATCATCAAGAATTTGTACTTCAACTCACCGCCCCTCGGCATCGCCTACATCGCGGGGCTCCTCGAGTCCAAGGGCATGCGGGTTCGTCTGATGGACGCCGCCGTCGAGGGTTTCAGTCCCGAAGAAACGGTGGACAAAATCATCTCCTGGCAGCCGGACATCCTCGGCCTGACCTCGACTTCCAACTTCTTTTGCAATGCGATCGAGTTGGGCGAGGCCGTCAAGAATGCCGCCCCGGAGATCACGACGGTGCTCGGCGGACCCCACGTCTCGAGTCAGGCCGAACAGGCAATGGCCCAAGCCTGCTTCGATTTCGCCTGCATCGGAGAGGGTGAGTATACGACCCTGGACCTGGTCGAGACCCTGGCCGACCAGCGGGACCCGGGCTCGGTCGAGGGCATCGCCTTTCGTCGAAACGGGGAAATCCACCAGACTGCCCGACGGCCGCTGATCGCCACTCTCGACGATCTGCCGCCACCCGCCCGGCACCTCCTCCCTCTCGACAGATACATCGCCCAACCGAACGACGGCCCTTATCTGCCGAAGATGGCAATGATCAGCAGCAGGGGCTGCCCCTTCAAATGCATCTTCTGCGATCACGGCACCTACGGGAATACCTACCGCTCCTTTTCGGCGCCACGAATCGTCGATGAAATGGAGGAATTGGTCACGCGTTACGGCGCACGCGATATCGCGTTCGTCGACTCCCTCTTCATGATCAGCGACAAACGGGTTCGAGGCATCGTCGCCGAAATCCGCGATCGCGGCATCAAGGTCCACTGGACCTGCACCATCAGGGCCAATATCGCCACCCGGGAGTTGCTGGCCATGATGAAGGAAGCCGGCTGCTGGAGGGTTCGAATCGGTGTGGAATCGGGCAATCAGGATGTCCTGGATTTCATCAAGAAGGAAGTGACCAAGGAGGAGATTCGTGAAGTCGCACGTTCCGCGGCCGACCTCGGCCT
>JAUWTC010000349.1 GCA_030609785.1 Holophagae bacterium | reverse complement strand
CCTGCCGGACCACCGGTGGCAGGACTCGGCCGGCGACACAACAACCCTGGAACTGCCGAGTCTCGAGGCCGTTGAAGGCGACACGCGGTCCTTTGCTGTGGCGACGCGGATCATCCATCGGGAGACCAACGCCTTCAACGCCCGACGCCTGGTGCAGCCCCACGGCGACCGCCGAGTCATCGTCAATCCCGCCGATTTGTCCCTGTCGACGCCACAGTTGGACGCCCTCCACGATCTGCCCTATACACGGACTCCCCACCCCCGCTACCGAGACCCCATCCCGGCGTGGGAGACGATCAGGCACTCGGTGCAGATCATGCGGGGCTGTTTCGGTGGCTGTACGTTCTGTTCGATCACCCTCCACCAGGGGCGGCCGATCCAGAGCCGAAGCCGGGAGTCGGTCGTCGAAGAGATCCGCCACATCGCCAAGAGCCCGGGCTTTGGGGGGCACATCAGCGACCTGGGCGGACCGACGGCCAACATGTACCGCATGCGATGTTCGAAACCGGAGGTCGAGGCGATCTGCCGTCGCCAAAGCTGTGTGCACCCGACGATCTGCAAGCTGTTGGACACCTCGCACAAACCGTTGATCGGCCTGATGCGCTCGAGCCGGCAGGTCCAGGGTGTGAAGAAGATCAACATCGCCTCGGGCATTCGCATGGATCTGGCCCGTCAGGACCGAGAGTATCTCGATGAGCTGGTCGAACACCACGTCGGCGGTCATCTCAAGGTGGCGCCGGAGCACTGCAGCGACTCCGTGCTCAACTTGATGAAAAAACCACCACAACACACATTTGAGGATTTTTCACAGAAGTTCCGGGAGGTCTCACGAAGGGTGGGCAAGGAACAATACCTGGTGCCCTATTTCATCTCGAGCCACCCCGGGAGCGGCGTCGACGAGATGATCGACTTGGCGGTGTTCCTCAAGAAAAATGGCTACAAGCCGCTCCAGGTCCAGGACTTCATCCCGGCGCCGATGGACGTCGCCACGTGCATGTACTACACCGGTATCGATCCCCACACGATGAAAAGAGTCTATTCGGCGAAGAGACTGACGGATCGTAAGGTGCAGCAGGTGCTACTGCAGTTCTTCAAGCCCGAAAACTGGGCCGAGGTTCGCCGGATCCTCATGGAGGCCGGACGCAAGGACCTGATCGGATCCGGTCCCGGGTGCCTGATCTCGACCAAGCCGCCACAAGGTGCCTGGCGGGGGGAAGGACCGAAGCGTCGACGAGGCGAAGGCGCTCCCAGGAAGACAGGCTACCGGCACGCCGCGCGCAGAGGGTCCAAGAAATAAGAACAGACATCTCTCGCAAAGATCGCCAAGACTCTAGAGGATAATCACAAACACTGGGCGCCCAGCCTTGTGTTACTCCTAGGTCAAAATCGTTCCTTTTTTTCAAGAACTCTATCCCGTCCCTATTTTTCCTCTTCTTCTTATCGTTTTCGCTGCATCCGTCATTCCCGATTTGGTTGCGGGCGCAGCCCGCGCTGCGTCTCTGCGTTAATTCTAAATCGGATGTGATCCATTTCAGGAATGCGTGAATCAGGTGCGGCGGGCACACTGTCGGCCCAGCCATGCGCCCAAGACCAGCCAGACTATAGAAAGAGGTGCGGCCACCCAGGCGGAGGCCAGAGCGCCCATCCCGACGAGTCCCATCAGGGCCCACGACCAGGCCTGAGTAGAGCGGGTGTGCAGCCAGCATCACCACCAGGGTCGCGGCGAACAGCCACGGGAGATCCCTGACGCCGCCGGCCAGCGCCATTGCGTCTCTCAGTAGGCGGTGAAGATGGCAAAACCGTAGGCGCAGGCCAGGAGCAGGGCCCGAATCTCGGAATCCTCCACTCCGACCAAACGCCCGAGCAGGGCATGTCCCCATCGCTTCATTGATGTCTCGATCGGATGGGTCAGCTCTTTCGGCTATGCCACGCAGCCAGGACCTTGGCTTCCTTGTCTGGAACCAGACCGGCTCGGGGTTTGGCCCTCCGATCCTCAGGCAGGGCGTTCCAGTATTCGAGGTTGGCCATGGTCGTCTCGGCCAGAGGGCGGAAGGTCAGGCCGGCGGCCTTGGCCTTGGCGATGGACGAAGTCGAGAACCCGGCTTCTTCTCCGACAGGGGGGACCCAGACGGTCATGTCCCTCCAGGGCATGACCTCGTGCTCGGCCAGGAAATCCGCATCGACCCAGGTGAAGCTGATCTCGTTGTCGATCGTGGCCCGCATTCCGTGGAGCATGCCGGCGATCGTCATCGGCGACCGGGGCCCGACGCCGTTGAAGGTGTCGTAGTTCTTGTCCTCGACCAAGCGGATGAACCACTCACCGAGATCGCGACAGTCGATGAATTGTACGGGGTCGTTCGGGTTACCGGGCGCCATCACCTCACCACCCTTGGCCACCCTCACGGGCCAGTAGGTGAAGCGGTCGGAGGAGTCGCCGGGGCCGACGATCAGGCCGGGACGAACGACGATGCAGCGGCCGGGGAAGGCCTTACGGGCCTCTTCCTCACAGCGGGCCTTGAGCCCGCCATAGTTCTCCCCCGTGATGTCCTTGGGCGTTTTGACCTTGGCCTCTTCTTCCGGAGACAGCGCCGCCGTCGGCGCACTTTCGTCGGCGCCGATCGTCTCAAACTCGGCATAGGCCGAGATCGACGACGTGTAGAGGTAGGTCTCGGCCGAGTCCTTGAGAAGGCCGGCCGATGCCGTCACCCAGCGGGGGACGGACGAGGTGTTGTCGATGACCACATCCCACCGGCGCCCCTTGGCCACCTCAGCCTCGAGGGAGGACAGATCATCGTTGCGGTCGCCCTTGAGCTTCTCCATCAGCGGAAAGAGGTGGGTGTTGGTCTTGCCCCGGTTGAACAGGGTCAGATCGTGGCCGCGCGCCCTGGCGTATTCGACCATCGGAGGTCCGATCAGGCCGGTGCCTCCGAGGACCAGGATCTTGAGTGCTCGGTCGGCCTTGGCGATTGATCTCGCCTGGCCTTCGGTTGCCGATGCCAGGCCGGCGCCGGCCCCCGCGAGAAGTGACAGCTGAACGAATTGACGACGATTTGAGTCCATCGGTGGTGCTCCTTCGGTTCGATTGTACGGTGAGATCCTCGTCGGGTTTGGGATCAGAGGAAGCGGACAGTAGAATCCGGCAGAATCCCTGACCCTTCCCAGCGTAAGTGGTAAGCTGATGTCTAGCGAAAGAAACACAGGATCAAGGAGACATCAACCATGCGACGCCTTTGGATCTTATTGCTGGCGACGGCCTTCCTCGCTTGCACTTCTTACCAGCTGTCTTCTGCGGTCGATGATGCGCAGCATCCCACCGACCTCGCGACGAAATCCGGTGAGAATAACGAGCCGGCCCCACAGCTGGCGGCCCAGGATCCTCCTCTAGTGCTGACCGGGGAGGCGGCGGAAGAATTCTTGAAGACCGCCGAGATCATATCGCTCGACAATTATGATACCAAGGGCATCACCAAGCCCCGAAAGGCCACATTGACCGACGGTGAGGTGACGGCGAAGGCGGTCTTCAAAACGGTCGATGAATTCTATCCCAAAATGAAACTGACCTCCGGCCGGACAGTCTTCAAGCTCAGGGATAACTACAAGCACGAGATTGCCGCCTACGAATTAGACAAGCTCCTGGGGCTGGGCATCGTGCCGCCGACCGTGGAGCGAAAGATCCGTCGGGACATCGGGTCATTGAGCATGTGGGTCAACGGCACGATGACCGAGTGGCACCGGAAGAAGGTCAAGAAGCTCTCACCGCCGGACATCGAGGTATGGAACAACCGGATGTTTACCGTTCGGCTGTTCATGCAGCTGACCTGGGATACCGACTTCAACAACATCTCCAACCTTTTGATCGATGCCGACTGGAAGATCTGGAAAATCGATTCCTCAAGGGCCTTTCTATCACGCAAGAAACTCCGTCGGGAGGGCTCGTTG
>JAUWTC010000312.1 GCA_030609785.1 Holophagae bacterium | reverse complement strand
TGGCCTTCGAACGGGTGGTCAACGTGCCGGCCCGGGGCATCGGAGCCGTCACCATCGACGCCCTGAGATCCCATGCGATGGCGGTCGATCGTTCGGTGTCGATTGCAGCCAGGGACATGCCGGAGACCTTGACGCCACGGGCTCGAATGGCCCTGGGGCGTTTCTTTGAGATCTTGGACGAAGCCGAGACACAGAGGGAGACCATGGCACCTGCCGATTTTGTCGGCTGGTTGCTCGAGGCCTCCGGCTTGCTGGGACTTTATAGCGGTGAAGAAGAGGAGAAGGTCGTACGCCGTGAGAATCTCCGGCAACTGGCAACGGCTGTGGCCGAGGCCTCGCTGCAGGGACAGGATCTCGAGGCCTTTCTGGACGGTATCGCGCTCTTCGAGGATAACGATCAAACGGCCTCTGCGGATTCCGTCAGTCTGATGACCCTGCACTCGGCCAAGGGTTTGGAATTTGACGCTGTCTTCGTGGTCGGTTTTGAAGATGGTCTGTTGCCCCACGCCAACTCCCAGAAAGATGCCGAGGGGCTGGAGGAAGAGCGGCGTCTGGCCTATGTCGGCATGACCCGTGCGCGCCACCGCCTGGCCCTGACGGCCGCCCGCGAACGCTTTCTCTTCGGCCAGCGGAATCCGACCCGCCCGTCGCGCTTCTTGGCCGAGATTCCCGCCGATTTTCTTCAGGATGACAGTGATTCGCTCTCGCAGATCGTTGGTCAGAGCTGGGGCTTCGACGCCGCGACCACTGGCCGGGGAATCGAGGGCTCCTTCAGCAGGCGACCTCGGACGGCCGGTCCCCAGTCCGGCGGATCGGTCGGCTCCGGCCCTGTGCCGAGCCGATCCCCCCAGCGGAGTTTTCGGGGCCGGCCGATCTCTGCGACCGTCGAAGACGCTGACGGCAAGGGTTGGCGACCGGGCGACCGGGTTTCCCATCGAAGGTTCGGGTCCGGCGTCGTGCTGTCGTGCCAGGGTCGGGGGCCGCAGCTCAAGCTGGTCATATTCTTCGACCGGGCCGGGCGCAAGACGTTGGTTCCGACGATTGCGAAATTGGAGAAATGCTAGGAAGCGGGGACGCTGGGAGGCTGGGAAGCAAGGAAGCCAGGAGGCTGGAAGGTTGAGTTGGAGCGCGGGGCTCCTGCCCCGCATTGTGCTTTTGGGTTGTAGGCAGGTGCCGGGGCGGTTCGCGGCGTCAGCGGACCGCGGCAGCAATCAGCGACAGCAAGCCGCGTCAGCAAACCGCGACCGGGACAGCGGCCGTGATCCGTGTCAGCGCACCACCGCCGCCCCGGTCGCCGACGCTGCCTACTGCCGCGGTCGCTGCCATCTGACGCTGTTTGCTGTCGCTGTCGCTGCAAACTGCCGCTGAAACTGAAGCTGTCTGCTGAATCTGAACCTGGATTCCAACCCCGGCCTTCGGGGCCGCTTCGCGCCCCCGCTCGACCATTTTCCTCAAGGGGCGACAAAGTAGGAATCGGGAGAGCATCGTCCTTGAGGGAAATGGCCTCGGCGGCCTACGGCGTTGGCCGAGATTCGATTGCAGACGCGCTCGCCGGGGGGAGCCCGGTCAGGCATTCTTCGCAATGATGCCGGCTTCGGAAGGAATGCCGGATGAAGAAGGCCTGACCCCGCACCCCCGTTTGAGAGGGCGCTCGTTCGCGCCGAGGAAATCGACCGCTGCTTACGGATGGAGCAAGCGCCACGTCATCGCTCGAACCTCGTCAAAGAGACCGAGAGCGGTGTTGGTTCGGGTCCTGTCGACGGCTCCCGCCTGGGCAAGAAGTCGAAGATGGGTGTCGACCTCTTTCGCTGATGCGTAGGCGATGCGCCAGTGATGCAGCCGATCTCGACCGGACCGTCCGTGGCCCTCGGCAAGATTCGCCGGAACAGAGCTGGCTGATCGGATCACCTGGTCGGCGATGGATTTTAGTGGTGCGGGAACTCGTGTGACGAGTCCGATGGAAAGGCTTGCGGCTTCGATGGCCTTGGCCTGGACGACGAGGGTGTTTCTGGGGAGCGCGTTGGACATGATTTCCTCCGGGTTGTTCATGCCTCTCCCCAAGCTGGTGGGGCGGACGGTGTCAAGGATTGCGAAGCAACCGGAAGGCTTGTCCTTGACACCGGTTGGCCCACCGGCTATCCCAGTTCATTCTCATGAACAACACGGAGGAAATCATGAACGGGTCACCGTTGGACCTGTCGCTGCCCCGGTCGCCGACGCTGCCATCTGCCACTGTTTGCTGTCGCTGAATCTGCACTTGCATCTGACGCTGATATCGGACGCTGTCCACCGTCCCGGTCCCTGGACTCCAACCCCGGCCTTCGGGGCCGCTTCGCGCCCCCGCTCGGCGCATTTCCCTCAAGAGGCGGCAGAACAGTAATCTGGAGGGCCTCGCCTCTTGAGGTAAATGACCTCGACGGCCTACGACGTTGGCTGAGACTCGATTGCTGGCACGGTCGCCGAGGGGAGCCCGGTCAGGCATTCTTCGCAACGACCTCGATCTTGGGAGGTCTGCCCGGTGAAGAATGCCTGACCCCGCACGCCCCGTCCGAGAGGGCGCTCATTTGCTTTGAGAATCTGGTGGGCTCGGGTGCAGGAGAGTTTGGGTGGTCCATGATATGCTCTATTGATGACAGGAGGTATGCATCATGCGCACTACAGTCATCATACCGGATGAATTGGTTGAGGAGGTCGGACGCCTGGCCCAAGGGGTGCCTCTCAGTCGGTTTGTTCGGGAGAGCGTTGCCGAGCGGGTCGAACGACTGAAACGAGAACAGCTGGCCCGGGAAATGGCGGAGGGATACGAGGCCGAAGCTCGAGAGCCGTCTCTTGAATCCGGGTGGGACAATCTCGAGGTGGATGGTTTGCCATGAGGCGGGGTGAAATCTACTGGGTCAACCTCGACCCCGTGGTGGGCTCCGAGATCGGGAAACGCCGCCCCGCGGTCGTTCTCCAGAACGACCTGGCAAATCACTCGAGTCCGACCGTCACCATCGTGCCGTTGTCGACCCGGGTCGGCAGGGTTTACCCGTTCCAGGTGTTGATTCCTGCGGCTACGAGTGGCTTGGATCGTGACAGCAAGGCGCTGTGTGAGCAAATCCGGACCGTGTCCAAGACCAGGTTGCTCGACAAGGCGGGGGAACTCTCAAATTCCGTGATGAAGGCGATCCGCACGGCGCTGGATCGGCATCTCTGGATTTGACGACGAGAGGGGTTCAAGGTGCGCCAAGCATTTGATCGTCGGGGTTGGTTGGACCTGGGGCTGGGTTTTGTGGTGGGCCTGGTTGCGACTGGGCTTGTGGTGGCCGGCCTCAACGCGTTGATGGGCTGGCACCGGGTCGGGGTTTGGGAGCGCACTCTCGACGAGCGGCACGTCGAGGATCTTGAGGCGCTGATGCTCCGCCAGATTGATCTCTCCAGGGAAGGGATCAAGGACGAGGACCCCTTGCCTCTGGCTCAGAGATTGGCGTTCACC
Source organism: Holophagae bacterium (assembly GCA_030609785.1). Lineage (GTDB taxonomy): Bacteria > Acidobacteriota > Thermoanaerobaculia > Thermoanaerobaculales > Sulfomarinibacteraceae > DAOWGJ01. The sequence continues at coordinate 803 of JAUWTC010000312.1, read as the reverse complement.
GTGACCCCTGCGATGTACGAGCACTACCTGGAGTACGTCATTTTCCTGCTAGAGCACGATCAGATCGACCGCTTCAACCAATTGAGAGCCGAGACCCAATACCTCCGACTCGATCTCTCAGGGGTGTCTCTCGAGGGCCTGAACCTCGAAGGAGCAGACCTTCAAGGAGTAATTTTCGAGGATGCGGACTTCAGAGGAGCAGTCCTGGAGGGAGCCTCGTTTTTCAGGGCGCGTTTGAATGGGACGGATTTCTCGGGGGCCCAGGTGGGTCATACCAATTTTTCCCAGGCTGAAATGCTCAACGTGACCCTCAATCATATTGTCGGAAACGCACCTGATTTCTCGCAGGCCATTCTGGTCAACGCCTCATTGACGGGGGTCACTGGACTTCGAGATGCCAGGTTCGACTTCGCCGAGCTCGCACAGTGCAATTTCGAGGGCTCCCGCTTCCCGGGGGCGGTGTTCGACCACGCGGATTTCACCCTGGCGTCGGCGGTCAACGTTGATTTTTCCCAAACAGAAAGCATGAACGACATTATATTTACCGGCGCCAATCTTGCCGGGACCCAGTGGAATCCGACCCGAACCGAACGTCTGTGGCTGGTCGGCTCCCAGGGCCTTGACGAGTCAACGATTATGAAAATGAGGGCGAACGGGGGCATCCTTCGGCCCGAGGAGCTGCTCGAGCTGATTGATGACGAGATCATTCAGGGTTTTCGAGTCCAGGTTGAAGAGAACGCCGAGATCACCGAGGACCAACGCCGAGCAGTACTCTTCGATCTCCTGCGGCAGTACTGGATGCG
>JAUWTC010000005.1 GCA_030609785.1 Holophagae bacterium | reverse complement strand
GGAACTTCGACCTTCCCGTTCACGCGGTCACCGAGATTGCGGGGCTGTTGGATTTATTGCATTGACGGTCGAGGCGTCAGGAACGGGAAGACGATTGAACCGCCAAGACGCAAAGAGCGCAAAGGGAACGCAAAGAGGGAAGAGTTGAACCACGAAGAACACGAAGAGCACGAAGATGAGAAAAGGGAAAAGTTGGGATGGAGAGTGGGAGCGTGGGCACTGCCCCGCATTGTGACCTTAGCCCGACCTTCTCACCGGTTTTCGAAGCGAAAGGCCCAAAACGCAATGAGGTTCGGTGATCTCGCAAGATGAACGAGCGAAGGCGTACTTGCGGTCCGTTGAGCGAGTGAATCGAGAAAGCGCCGAAGATCGTTGTGTTTTGCGTCTTGCAGCCGGACACTGGTGAGAAGGTCGGGTTAGGTGGTACGGGGACGGGCACGGGCTCGGGTGTGCGGCGCCCCGTTAATGCGCCCTTACCGTCCCACGTACACCTGAGGGAACAGTGAGTAGAAAGCCATCGCCGGTTGGAGTTGTGCCAGCGAAATCTGGTCGTTGACCGTGTGGGAATCCTTTTCATTCGCCGGTCCGAAGCCGATCGTCGGGATGTTGAAAAGGCCTGCGGTGGTACACCCGTGGGAGGAGAAGGCTGATCGGTGAAGGCGAGGTTCCCGCCCCAAGACCGTGCGGGCCGTGCTCTGAGCCGCCTGAAACGCCGGGCTGTCGTCTGCGGTTTCCCAGGCGGGGAAGATCTTCTCTGTCGGGTATCGCAGACCCCGCCAGGACGGCTCTGCATACTCAAGGAGCCGGACCTCGGCGCCGGCGGCCTGCACTTCGGGGAGGCCCTGAACCTCCTCCAGGGCCGACTGGGCTGTTTCGCCGATGGTCAGGCGCCGATCGACGTGGATGGTGCACCCGTCGGGTATGGCGGTGAAGGAGGGGGAGTCTGCCGAGATGCCGGTAACAGCCGCGGAGCCGCGCCCCAGCATGTCATGATCCTGACTGAGGTCGCCGTGCATCCGAGTGATCGCCTGGACAATCGGCGCCATCGCGACGACGGCGTTGGCTCCGCGGTCCGGCTGGCTGCCGTGAGTCGAGACGCCCTCGGTGCTGATCTCGATTTCCAATCGTCCGCGTTGGCCGCGGCAGATGCCGAGATGGGACGGCATGGCGATGACCACAGCCTCGGGATCGAGCCCGAACTCTCTGATCAAGTACTGCCATGCCAGTCCTACACAGTCTTCCCCGTTGACCGTGGCCGTGACCCACAGGGTCAGGTCGTCGGGCACGCCAAGTTGGGCGACCTGGGCGACTCCGTGGACCAGGGTGGCCAGACCGCCCTTCTGATCGGAGGCGCCCCTGCCGAACAGGGTGCCTCCGAGGGTCTGTCCCTTGAAGGGGTCGAATCGCCACAGAGCGGGACGGGAGATGCCGACGGTGTCGATGTGGGCGTCGAAGGCAATCGTGCGCGGTCCGCTACCCAGTCGCCCCAAGACATTGCCCATGTCATCCAGTACAACCTCGTCGAAGCCCAGGGTCTCCATTTCCCGCATGACCCTCTCGCAGGCCAGCCGCTCCCCACGAGGGGGTGAGGGCAGGGCGACCAGGTCGCGGAGAAATTCGATGCAGGCCGGTGTCGCTTCGGTCGCCAGCCGGGAGGCGTCAGCTTCTGCGGCTGTCAAAACGGTTGAACGATCGTTCATGAGATACCCCACCTTCCAGGATGCGAATTTTTTCACAAAGTGTCGTTTGAAGCAAGGGAACAGGGGTCAGGGAACAGGGATTAGGGGCGAGTCAACTCTTGACCTCGTGTACCTCAACCTCGTGTTTCACCGTGGCTGCCTTGCGCCAAAAATCGCCGTGCCGACCCGAACCATCGTCGCGCCCTCTTCGACGGCCACCTCGAAATCGTGACTCATGCCCATGGAGAGGGAAGGCAGGGCAATTCCGAGCCGTTGACAAAGGTCTTTCTGAAGGTCGGCCAGGGCTCTAAAATGCGGCCGGCTGGCCTCGGGATCGAGGCCGAAGGGCGGGATGGCCATCAGACCGTCGAGCCTGAGGTTTGGACAGTTGCCGAGGACACGTCGAGCAAGGTCTTCGGCCTCGTGTGGGAGGACGCCGGCCTTTTGTCCTTCGTGCCCAACGTTGACCTCCAAAAGTACGGGGAGCCGGCGCCCCGGCCAATGTTCATTGAGCAGCATCTGCAGTCGGTCGGCCAAGGCCGGCCGATCCAAGGTGTGGATGACGTCGAAAATCTCAAGGGCCAGTTTGACTTTGTTTCGTTGGAGCGGGCCGATCAGATGCCACCGGGCATTGCCGCGGACTTCCGGCTTTTTCGATGCCGCCTCCTGCACTCGGTTTTCTCCGAGATGAAGCACGCCGGCACTGATGGCCTCCGACAGAGGTAATGACGGTTGGGTCTTGCTGACGGCAATCAGAGTGACGTCGGCAGGATCACGGTCCGCCAAGAGAGCGGCGCGTTCGAGCTTGGCTTGGACGTTGGCCAACCGTGAAGCGATGGTGGGATGCATTGAATACTCTCTTTGCGTTCCCTTTGCGGTCTTGGCGTCTTGGCGGTTCAACTGTCTTCTTGTCCTGATTCGCTGAACGCCTGAGGGGCCGCACCGAGTCTCCAGTTTCGAGTTTCTGCCTTCACCCGTCTCCATCCCCAGTGCCGGGAATAGCATCTTCTCGAAAGAGAACCCGATGGCAGAACTCGCAGGTGATGATTTCCTCGCATCGCCGGACCCGTTGCATCAGGTGCGGCCTGAGTTTGAAATGGCACACCGAGCAACTGCCGTCTACGACGCCTGCGATGGCGATGCCCTTCTTGCTCTTGAGAAGCCGATGGAAGAGTGCCCGACTCTTGGGGCTGAGTTCCTCTTCGAGAGCGTTGGCGTCCACAGCCAACTCGTGCACCTTGAGCTTGAGGTCCTTCTTGGTGTGTTCCCAACCCTCGGTGATTTCTTTCTGAGCGGACTCTTCTTCGGGGCGAGCCTGTTGGCGGCTTTCGATGTCCTCGCCAAGCTCCCGAATCGCGGCATCCAGTTCTTCACGTCGGGCCTTGCGTGTGTCCAGTTCTTTGGTGGCGTAGTCGATCTCCGAAATGACGGCGGTGAACTCCCGTTCGTTGGTCACCATGCCTTTCTGCTTCTGAAAATGCTCCAGTTCGAGACGCCACTCCTCTTCGCCCTTGTGAACCTCTCGCAACTCTTCCTTGTGTGCGGCCACTTGCGCTTCGAGGTCCGTCAATTCGGCTTGCCGTTGCCGGTTGGTTTCATCCAAGGCCTTGACTTCCGGGGGGGGGGCCTGGCGGGCCTGAAGAGCCTGAGAAATACCGTCGTAGAGGCCTTGCAGCCGAATCATGAGAACAAGATCGTGTTGTGCTGTATTCAATGAGCCCCCTGAAAAACCGGCTTTTCTCCAGTTGATTACCGTCGGTGATTTTCCACCGCCCGCTACTTCAATTTTGGTGGGCCCACCAGGATTCGAACCTGGGACCGACCGGTTATGAGCCGGCGGCTCTGACCGCTGAGCTATAGGCCCCGAGCGTATGGTAACCCGAGGCCCGGTGTCCAGCAAGTTTCCGTCCAGAAAAGGCGCCTTTTTGCAATCTCTGCGTCAAGCTGCGGATTTCCTTGTGCGGAGTACCCGTGTACACCTTCGCGGAAATCCTTGCTTTCCTTGACCTTGCAGAAAAATCGCCGCTTTCTGGCTCGGAAACTGGGCGTTAGCTTTCTCCTTCGGAAAACGGCTTCAGCAGCTGAGATCGGGTCGGGTGACGAAGCTTTCTCAGGGCCTTGTACTCGATCTGGCGAATGCGTTCACGTGTGACGTTGAAAGTCCGCCCAACTTCCTCGAGTGTGTGTTCAGTCCCGTCGCCGATGCCGAACCGCAGTTTGAGAACCTGTTCCTCGCGCGGCGTCAGTGATTTGAGGACGGAGTTGGTGTGGTCCTTCAGTGTCCGCATGATCACGGCTTCGATCGGTGAGACGGAGGCCGTGTCTTCGATGAAATCGCCAAGATGTGAATCCTCTTCCTCGCCGATCGGAGTTTCCAGCGAGATCGGCTCCTGTGAGATCTTGTGGATTTTTCGAATCTTGGAGACCGGCATCTCCATCCTCTCGGCGATCTCAGCGACCGACGGTTCCCGGCCCAGTTCTTGGACCAGCATCCGAGTCGTCCGGGTCAGCTTGTTGATCGTCTCGATCATGTGAACCGGGATGCGGATGGTGCGGGCCTGGTCGGCGATGGCTCGAGTGATGGCCTGGCGAATCCACCAGGTCGCATAGGTGGAGAACTTGTAACCCCTGCGGAATTCGAATTTGTCGACGGCCTTCATCAGGCCGATGTTGCCCTCTTGAATCAGATCGAGGAACTGAAGACCCCGGTTGGTGTATTTCTTGGCGATGGACACCACCAGGCGGAGATTGGCGACAATCAAATCCTGCTTGGCCCTGTCAGTCATTCCTTCGCCTCGGCGTACCTCGGCAAGCAGGCTTTTGAGGTCGTCGTAGGGTATCCGGAAACGTTCTTCCAGCTGGAGCAACTCCTCTTCGTATCGTTCGACCCTCTCCTGATAAAAGTGTCGTCGCTCTTTGTTCCGTTCGTGTTGGAGTTTCTTCCGATCCTTGTTGATGGTGACGACGGGGATGGAAAAGCGCCGGTCCACTTCGTTGAAGAAGGTCAGGAGGCGGTTCCGGGTGGTGGTGGTGAAATCCGCCCTTCTGACCATGATCGCGATGTCAGCCATATTGACGGCGATCTTCTCGGAGAGTTCCTGGAACCGCTTACCGGTTTTCTTACACCGGCGAAGCCGAATCTTGAGTTCCTTGCTCTCTTCATCAAGCTCGTTGATCTTGGCGAACAGTCCAAGACTCTCCTTGACTCTGTCTTCGGTTTTCTCGTCGAGAGCGGTCTCGTCGGTCTGGAGCAATTCCCGAACACCGCGGCGTTCCCGACGAGCCTGCTCGTTGGTTCTCAAGAAGAGTTCCAGGATGGGAACCTCCTTGGAGAGCGCGATAAACACTCGGGCCTCGCCAGCCTCGATGCGCCGAGCGATTTGGACTTCGCCCTCACGATCGAGAAGGTTGACCGTGCCCATCTCCCGCAGGTACATGCGGACCGGATCGTTGGTCTTTTCCAGCTGTTCCGGTCGGACCAGGATCTTTGCCGGCGGGGCCTTTTCCTTGCCGCCACCTTCCTTGGCCTCGGAGGCCTCTTTGCCGTCGGGAGGTGCAGCCTTCTCGTCGCCGCCTTCCGAACTGTCACCCTCCACCACTTCGATGTGGAGCTCGTTCAGACGTTGATAGATCTCGTCCAATTCCTCGGCTATGCCGGTGACCTCTTCCGGGAGTTTCTCAAAGAGATCTTCATAGAGGATGTAGCCTCGTTCTTTGCCGGTCTGGATCAGGGTGTTGATCTCAGGGTACTTTTCTTCAATCAGCACGAATAGGCCTCCATCATCTCTCGCATCACAACCTCTGACGAACGAATTTTATTCGCAGGGCCCGGTCGCCTAGACGCAACACAGGCGGTTGTGACTTGGCCGTCTTGCCGGTGGTTTTGTTTGCCTGACTGGGCATTGAAGGCCACGGAACGCGCCTCCTGCGCCTAAAAGCTGGTCCCACAACCGTCTCGTCGAAAGGGAATATGGGTCCCGATGAAAGATTTGGCAAGTCTTTTTGGGGAAATTCGACAAAATTGGCTGAAATTTCCTATTTTGTTCGACGCCGCAACCGAATTTTCTCCTCTTGCAATTGTGCCAGTCGTTCGAAATCGCCGGTGCGCGACGCCTGCTCGATCGCCTCTTGGAGGGAACGTGCGGCCTCCCTCCGTTGGCGGTGCACCACCAGAGCCAGGGTCGAGGCGGCCCCCTCCTCGGTGACCGGGGGATGCTCGGATGTGCAGAGTCTGGCGACAAGGGTGCGGAGGTCCTCGTCCTGGCTTTCCGCCATTACTCTGGTCGCGATCTCCTGGTCGGTGCCCCATTCCCGAACCAGTGCGAGCAGGCCCCGGACCCGTGTGTCTTCGATCAACTCGGGATCGACCGTCTCGATCGCCTCGGCCCGGATCGCCGGCGATCCTTCGAGGAGGATTCGAGCCAGATCCGTTTCGCCGGGTGCTGTTGCGGCCTGGGGTGGACTCGGACTTGACGCCGGAGGGGGGCCGCCCCGGGCGCCGGGCGTTCGGCCCTTGCTCTCGATGTCCCGAGGCCTGAGGTTGAGGCGCCTCGCAAGTTCGTCGATCAGGTTCTGTCGGTATGCCGGATTGGAGGCAGAGCAGACCAGGGGCGCCAGGTTGAGGCCGGTACGGCGTCGATCGGCGGGGTCGGGGGGAAGGTCCGCTAACAGGAAGTCCAGCAGTGGGGTTGGACTGGAGGCCATCGAGTTGAAAGCCTCGATGCCGCCGTCTCGAATGATGTCGTCGGGATCCTTGCCGCCTTCGATGGTGATCATGGCGACGTCAACGCCGGCCTGGAGGAGCACCCCGGCCCCGGTTGCTGCCGCTCGCCGTCCGGCAGAGTCGGCGTCGTAGCACAGGAGAACCCTTCCGTCCTCTCCCAACAGGCGACGGAGTGACCGTCCATGTTCGGGGGTCAGTGCCGTTCCCAGCGTGGCGACGACGTTGACCAGGCCGACTCTGTGCAGGGAGAGGCAGTCGAAGTAGCCCTCGACGACGATGACTTCGCCGCTTGAGGCGATTTCCTTCCTCGCCCGGTCGAGGGCGAACAGCGTCGAGCGCTTGTGGAACAGCGTGCCCTCGGGGCTGTTGAGGTACTTGGGTTCGCCTTCTCCCAAGATCCGGCCGCCGAAGGCGATCAAACGGCCGTCTCCCGATCGGATCGGAAACATTAAACGCTTTCGAAAACGGTCATAGGGGCTCTTGCCGCTCTCGGGTTGAACGACCAGTCCGGCCTGAGTCAGGACCCCTTCGGGGTGGCGGGTCCGGAGGTGGTCGACCAAGGCGCGCCACTCATCCGGGGCCCAGCCGAATCCGAAATCCAACCAACTGGACTGAGGAAAGCCTCGCTTCTCGAGTTCGCGGGCGGCCTCGGCGCCTCCTGCGGAGTGCAACTGGTCGACGAACCAGCGTTGGGCCTCTTCAAGAATGGCCCGCTGACGTTCTGATTCTCGGCGTCGTTTTTGGGCCCCAGGACTCCGAGCCGGCAGGTCGACGCCAAATCGTCTGGCCAGATATTCGACGGCCTCCGGAAAATTGAAGTTCTGCTGAGCCATGACGAATTTGAAGACGTCTCCGCCCTGGTGACAGCCGAAGCAGTAATAGAGGCCCTTCTCGGCATCGACCGTAAACGACGGCGTCTTCTCCTCGTGAAAGGGACACAAGCCTTCCCAGGTCCGCCCGCGATGTTTCAGGCGCACCTGGTCTGAGACGACTGCGATGATGTCCGAAGCCTCGCGGACACGGGTTATGACCTCGGTATCGAGGTCGAAATCGGTCATGGGGGCATAGTAGCGGGTCCGGGAGGGGTGGTGCTCTTTTTCCCGGTGCTGCCTACTGGCCCGGTCGCCGTTCCTGACGCTGCCCCTGCATCTGAATTACAACCCCGGCCTTCGGGAGCGCTTTGAGACCGGCGTTGGTTCAAAGGACTGCAGATCGCTCCCGCTCGGTGCATTTTCCTCAAGGGTGACGTTTCTCAGGCCGGGAGGAAGATCAACCCTTGAGGGAAATGACCTCGGCGGCCTACGGCGTTGGCAAACACTTGATTGCTGAGGGTGTCGCCGTGGATTGCCAGGTGTCGGCTTTCTTCGCGCCGGCATCTTTGTCGAAAGGTCTGCCGGATGAAGAAAACCGCACCAGGCACGTCCCGTCTGAGAAGGGCGCTCCTGACTCTCGGTTTCGCGGTAGGTTCAGCGGGCAGCGGCTGAAAGCCTCCCAGCTTCCTAACCTTCGAGCGTCACCTCGGTGGCGCCGGTGCCTCCCCGATTTCCCGGCGGGTGGCAGAAGCTGACCACCGCGGGATGGGTCTTGACGATGTCGGTGACCACTCGTTTCAAGGTCCCCGTGCCGTGGCCGTGCACGATCCGAATTGTCGTCAGACCTCCGGCGTGCGCTCGATCGAGATACCGTTCGACCCGGTCACGGGCCTCCTCGGCATCTAGCCCTAAGAGAATCAACTCGGGCGCCTCCCGATCCTCCACCTCCAGGCGGATTGTCTCGGATTTTTTCTGCGCCGGCGGTTTCCGGGTAGCCTCGATATCGCCTGCCGCGACCCAGAGCCGTTTGCTGCCGACGATCACGCGTGCCTGTCCATCCCGGATTTCCTGCAACACTCCCTCTGCGCCCAGGGATCGGAGCCGGACCGCGGTTCCCGGCTCGAGGTGACCGGGGGGCGGCGCCGGTTCCCCGTTTGCAGTCGTACCGAGGTCCAGGGCCTCATCCCTGATATTTTGCCGCGCCTTCCTTCCGATGTGACGGTGTTCCTCGGTGGCGGTGTCCAGCTTGGCCAGGGCCTTGTCGAGCCTTGACTTGGCACGGTCTCGCAGCCGATTTCGTTCGTCTTCCAGGAGGGAGGGCAACTCCTGTCGCTGCTCTTCGAGCTTCCGTCGTTCGTCGTCGGCGCGGGCTCCCGCTGCTGTCGCTGCAGCTTTCTCGCGACTGACCTCGATTTTTTCGTTGATCAGTTCCCCCTCGAGCTCCTCGAGCCGTTCGAGCCGGCGGTCCAACTCCAGGTGGTGTCCACCCAGGAGATCCCGGGCGTGGTCGATTACCGAGGGCGGAAGGCCCATCGTGGCGGCGATCTCCAGGCCGCGAGAGCGCCCGGGCCGTCCCATGCGAATGGTGTAGGTCGGTTGCCCGCGGCCCTCGTCGAATTCCATCGCGGCATTGTCCATCCCATCGGCCGATGAGGCCGCCAAGGCGATCGAGGCCAGATGGGTGGTGGCCACCGTCCGGCAACTCCTGCCGGTCAGAGCATCCAACACCGCGCAACCCAGGGCAGCGCCCTCAAGGGGGTCGGTGCCGCTTCCCAGTTCATCGTAGATCACCAGGGAGGCCGGCCCGGCCTCTTTGAGCAACTGGGCCGTGGTGGCCATGGCTCCGGAAAAAGTCGACAAATCGGCCGAGACATCCTGGTCGTCGCCGATTCGGCACCAAACGTGATCGAACCAGGGCACCGTTGACCCCGGTGCGACGGGAATCGGGATGCCGTGGTAGCACATCAATACCATCAGGCCGATAGTTTTCAGAACGATGGTCTTGCCGCCTGCGTTGGGCCCGGATATCAACAGGGTCACGGCATCATCGGGAAACTCGAAATCCAAGGGCACGACGGATTGAACCCGGCCGCTCCGAGTTTGTTCGCCCAGAATCTCTGTACGCAAGGCCTGAAGGCGTTCATCCAACAAGGGGTGCCTGGCCTGGTTGAGGACCAACGCCGCTCCGCCGCCCGGTTCCAAGAGGAGGCCGTCGATCAGACGGCCGAAGAGCACGCGAGCCTGGACGGCGTCGATGCGGCCGAGCGTTTGAACCGCATCAGCCAGATCCGACTTGATCGCCCCGAAGGCGGCCGCGACCTCGGCGAGGATGCGCTGAACTTCCCGACGTTCCTTGGCCGTGGCATCCGTAAGGTCGTTGTTGAGGTCGACGACGCCGAAGGGTTCGACGAATGCGGTCACACCGGTACCGGAGCTGTCCAAAACCAGGCCTGGAAGTTGTGCGCGTGCCGAGGCCTTGACCGGGAGGCAGTACCGGTCACGACGCAGGGTCGGGGGGGCGTCGGTGGTGACACCGGGATGACGACGGCGGATCGTCTCCAGTTCGGCCACCAGATGCTGGCGAATGCGGGTGATCGCGCGGCGAACGCGGCCGAGTTCGGGGGATGCGTCATCGGGAACCCGTCCGTCCCGGCCCAGGCGGGGGGCCGCCCACGCGACCAACTCCTCGGTATCCGGGAGTTCTTGCCCCATTGCTTTCAAGTGGGTCAGGGCCTCCGGGGCAGCCGAGAGCTTGCGGCGGACGGAGGCTGTCCTTCGCGCCAGGCCCAGGAGGACCAGCAGATCGGCGGGATCGATCGGAATGGTGGCCTCGGGTTCGAGCCATTGGACGGCTTCGTCGATGCCGGCCAAAGGCAGCCGTTCGCCATCGTCCAGCAATCCGGCCAGTTCACGGGTCATTGCCGCGTGTTCGAGGGCCTGATGTTTGTCGGGGAGGGTCGGAGCGTCGGTGACAAAAAAACGGCCCACGCGCGTTCTGGCGTGGGCCGCAACGAGTTTCAGGACCGTGTCAAAGTCCAGCTCCGTAGCTGTCGAAGACACCATGACCGAGCGCTAGAGCATGCCTGCTCGTCGCTGCTTGGCCATCTTGCGAAGCATCTTCTTTCGGGCTTGGATCAGCGCACGTTTTCGGAGTTCCGAGGGTTTCTCGTAAAAACGTCGCCGCTTGACTTCGGAGAGAATGCCGGCCTTCTCGCACTTGCGCTTGAATCGGCGCAGAGCCTGTTCGAAGGACTCGTTGTCACGTACTACAACACCTGTTGGCATGAAATCACCCCCTCCGTTGCGAATTTCGGGCGCTCGAGGCGCACCTCGCTTGAGAGAACAGTATAGACCATTCCGACGATGAGGGTCAACCCGGTTGAGGTCGGAGGAAAGTGGACACGGTGGACGATCTGGACAAGGTGGACAGCCCATTGAGTCCACAACGTCCACCTCGTCCACCATGTCCACTCGAGCAGAAGCAAAAAAAGGGGCGCCGAATGGCGCCCCTTTTGGTTGCTCTTGAGTGGGAACTCGCTAATCGGTGACGACCTTGGTCTTGATGGCGTCCCATTGGGCCGAGTACATCTTGCCGGTCTTGATTTTGAAATAGACCGCGACCGCGCCGCCGCCCTGCTTTTTGTAAAGCCAGGTCTGAACCCCACGTTTTTCGTCTTCTTGAATGTTGGCATGGTACGGAACCCCGACGACAGCCTTGACCTCATCCATCGTCATGCCCTTGGTCAAAGCGTCGAAGCGTTCCTGCGTAATGAAACGCCAATCCTGAAGCGAAGCGATCTTCTCGTCGAGGGCCGGGTAGACCGGCACCTGGATCGCCTTGTAGTAACCCTTGGCGCCGCCCAACTGGTCGATCGCCTTCTTGTAATCACCGGACTTGGCAACGGTGTCGTCGGCGATGATCATCGCTTCGTCGGAGTAAATCTGTAATGCTTCGGCGGTCTGGGCAGATTGCGGAAAATCATTCAAGCCGACGGTCAGGAAGTCGGCAAGGTGTGCCTGGAGAGTGTCGTAGATCTCCTCGGACTTGGTTTCCAGCTCAGGCAGCTTGAGGCCGAACTCTTCCAATTGGACCTTTTGTTCGTCGGTCCGTTTCTTCTCAGAGATGGCCTCGATCTCGGCGGAGGTAGCCTTCGCCGTAGCGATCTCCACACGGAGCGACTGTAACTCCTGATAAGTCTGGTTGATGGTGACCAATTGGTCTTGAAGCTGGGCCAAGGCCAGCTCTTCCTCCGATGGGCCGCTGTTGCAGCTGAGGGTCAACCCGATCAACGCTGCGAACACCAGGAAAACCGATAGAAAACGAATGCTCTTCATGCCTTCCCCCTTCAGGGTGAACCTAACAGAAATGCCGCCTTGTGGCAATGTTGGGTGGGCGGATTATGGGATACAGGGTTCTTCCTTGACGGGACGTTCAAAACACAGTGATAATGAAGTGTTAAGAAACGAACCGAACGGAGGCGTCATGGACTCATTCGACACCATCCTCGAGCATCTGAAAAACACCCAGGACCGTGGCAGGAATGCGATTGAAGGGCGAGTGGAAACGATCGTCGAACGCTTGAGCCAACTGGTCGAAGAGGCGACCGCCTCCGTCCGGGAGACGATGGCCCATGAAGCGGAAGAGTTGTTCCCGGCCTCCGATCTCAGGCAGGCCATCGAGGAGCTGCACGGTCGGGTGACTGTGCTGGAGGAGGAGAAGGCGGGCGTTGCCCAGGAACTGGAGCAGACCCAGCAACATCTTGCAGAGGTCCAGGCCGAAGGGCAGGCCGAGGTGCAGGCGGGCGCCCCAGCCCTCGAACTCCTGAGGAATTTGGATCAGGCCCGTTCTCAGTCAGAACTCTTGAAGGGGTTGCTTCCCGCGCTGTGTGATGCAGTCGCCAGGGCAGTGGTGATGGTTATTCGAGGTGGCGATGTCAGCGCCTGGAGCGGAATTGGTTTCGCCGACGGCGAGTCTTTGCGTCAATGGCAGACAACCGTGCCGGCATCCCCGGCTCTTCATCACCTTGTTTCGGAGTCGCGGCCGATCCAATTCCAGGTGGAAGACGACGAGATCTTCAGGGGATGGCTGGAAGCAGAGGGGCTGCCGAGTCACGCCCTGTTGGTTCCGGTCTGCCTCCGGGGCCAGTTGATGGGTTGCCTGTATCTCGACGATGGGGCGGACGGCCCCTGGGATCCTGACGCCGCGCAGGCCTTGGTTGCCGTCGCTTGTTGGATGATCGATACCCTTCACGCTCGGCAGGAGGTGCCGTCTCCGATGGTCGCCGAACCGCTGGGTCTGGAGACCGAACCGGAGGAGCCGTTCGAACCTGAAGACGCCGAACCGGCCGTCGAGGCAGCCGAGGTCGGAACCCTGGATGAGACAGTGGCCGAGGCCGAGTCCCCTGGACCGGCAGTTCAGGATTACGATCCGTCTGCAACCATGCGAGTCGAAGTGGCGCCTGAGCTGATCGAGGCGGCGCCCGAGCCCCTGGAAGAGGTTGTGGTTGAAGAGCCTGAGCCGGAACCTGAAGCTGAGCCGGAACCTGAAGCTGAGCCGGAACCTGAGCCTGAACCCGAGCCGGAACCTGAGGATGTGCCGAAGTCGGCTGAGGTCGTGCCGCCTCCATCTCCGGCGGTTGTCCCACCGCCACCTCTGGAGCCGGCTACCGAGGAGCCGACCGAGGCGGGTCGTTCGGCCGAGGACCAGGTCCGGCACGAAGAGGCTCGACGGTTTGCCCGTCTGCTGGTCTCCGAGATCAAGCTCTACAACGAAGAAGAAGTCGAGCGGGGGCGTGCCGGGAAGGATCTCTACCAACGGCTCCAGGATGACATCGACCGTTCTCGGGAGATGTACAACAGGCGGATTGCCGACGACATCCGAGCGGAGGCCGACTACTTCAGGGACGAGATGATCCGGATTCTCGCGGACGGAGACGAGGACGCGCTGGGAGGGTAAGCCTCGGGAGTGATACTCGATACTTGATACTCGATACTGGATTCTGTGCCTGAGCAGTGTCGTCAGGGCCGAATACAAGGGTCGTCTTGTTCTGCTTTGATCGTTTTTTTGGCTGTTTTTTGTGTTTCCTTCGTGCTCTTCGTGGACTTCGTGGTTCAATTTCTTCCCTCTTTGAGATTTCTTGGCGATCTTCGCGTCTTGGCGGTTCAATTGCCTTCTCGTTCTGCCCCACTTGGTTTCGGTTCCGCCGTATTGGATCACATTGTGGGCGATTATCGACCGGGATCGGACCCGGCATGAGCCGCCCCGGGGTGGTTCTCCTTGTGGTTTTGTTGAGTGCCGCGTGCGGCCAGGGGCCGACTCTCTCCCCAACTGACGTCGATCGAGCGTCCCGACTGGAAGCCATCAAAATGGGCTTGGCGCTGCGGCATAGCAGGCCGGAGGCTGCGGCCGAGGCGTTCGGTCGGGCAGGCGTTGGGTCGGAATTGGAGCGGTTGCGTTTCGAGGTGTGGCTGGATGCTCTCGAACGCGGACAGATTTCACCATCGCTGTGGACGGACTACCTCGACCAGGATCCACCGGCCGATCTCGGGGACGACGCCAAGCTGGCTCTTGCGCGAGCGCTCGCGGCCGAAGGTCGGCTGGAGGCGGCGTCAGACATCCTGGCCGGTGTCAGTACGAGCGGGGCGGTCCGGGCCGATGTGCTGCGCCTTACGTGGTCCGAATCTGAGGTACGTGACGCCGCAGCGGCTCGCTTGGCGGTGGTGGCGCCCGCCGTTCTCCGGCGAGAGGCATCCTCTCTGGAGAAGGCTGTCGTCGCCGCTCTGGACCCCGAGGACAGGGTCGTTCGTGGTGTCGCCTGGCGGGAGGCCGGTGATCCGAGCCGAGGGGCGGCCGAGTTGCGTTCCATCCGTGTCCGTGGCCCCTTGGAGGGGCGCCGACGTCTGGAACTGGCTCGCTGTGAGTTGCAGCGTGGGTCGACTTCGGCGGCGCTCGGGGTCTTGCCGCCTCTGTCCCGGTGTGACGGCGACGAGGCCTTGGTGCGGGCGTCTTGTTGGCGTCAGCGCGGATGGTCCCGCTATCCGGGGCCGACTGCAGCTGAGGCATTTGGGAATTGTCTGGTGGCGGCCCAAAGAGCGGTGTCGCTGACAGGCGGTGGCAGCTTACAGGCCTTGGAGCTTCAACTTGAGTGCGGAACCGAGGCCGCCCAGCTCGGGCCGGCGCTGGCGGCGTGGCAATCGTTGGCCGAAATCAACTGGCAGGGTGCTCGCCGTTCGTGGCTGGGGCGTCGTCTGGGTATTGCCCTGGCCCGGTCCGGCCGCTTCGGTGGAGCCCTCAAGAGCGTGGCCTCGAGCCTGGAAGACCACGGGCGTTGCCTCCGGTTTGCGGCGGCAACGGAAGGACCCGAGATCGACCGGGAGGCCGTGGCCGACCTTGCGATGATCGCCATTCCTGACATTTATGCTCTGTGGTCGCTGGACGCCATCGGAAAGACCGGGCCTTCCCGCCTCGACCTGCCGTTGCCGGTCGATGGCGTTGAGCCCCCTCCGACCGTCGCCTGGCTTGTGGATCTCGGAGAGCAGGGACTGGCCTCGGAGGAATGGCGGCGCTTGGCGGCAACACGAGCGGTCCAGCCGGGTGAGGCGCTGGCTGCAGCGGCGTTCGAGGACGATCGTGGCCGACCGGATCTGGCCATCCGCGGGTTGCGGCGGGGCTTTGCCGATCTCGGCGGTCCGGCCATGGACAGGGTTTCGGAGAACGTCGTCAAGGCCTACCTGCCACTGAGGTGGACGAACGAATTGAAGGCCGCGGCCCATGAGTTTGGCCTTTCACCATGGCTCCTGGCCGGATTGGCCCGCCAAGAGAGCATCTTCAACGCCCGGGCTCGGTCTCCGGCCGGCGCGCGCGGAGCCGTGCAGTTGATGCCGGGAACGGCCCGAGGCCATGCAGTCGCGCTGGGGCTGGGACGGACGCCGGATCTCTACCACCCAGGGACCAATCTCCGACTGGGTGCCCGAGAGCTGTCCCATTTGATCGAGACCTTCGGTGAGGTCGAGCCGGCGTTGGCCGCCTACAATGCCGGGGAGTTGCGGGTTCGCCGCTGGTGGCGGCAGTGGCCGGAGCCCCGTCAATTCACTGAGGCCATCCCAATTCCGGAGACCTACAATTACGTTCGTCGAGTGACTTTTCTCAGTGAGGCCTATCGGTTGGTGTGGGCGGAAGAGTGGGGCGGAAAGAGCGAAGATTGAAGAAAACAGGGGCTGTAGGGGCAGACCCCCGTGTCTGCCCTTGCTGGGGCTGCGGCAGGAATTCGAGAGTTGAGTTCCCCCCTTCAGGTAGCGAGGATCACCAGATCATCTTCGGTGACTACGGACTTAACCGTTGAATTGTTCAACGTTGCCTGCTGTTGAATTTTTCCACTTGAATACTCTTTCAATCATAGAATCATTGAAAACAAAAGATTTATCACTTGACACGCATGTGAAATGGCGCACAATGGCGGGCGGAGGGTCTGTCATGACTGTGTCATCTGCTCTTGAAGACTTGAAACGGACTGCCCGCACACGGGTCATGATCTTGGCATTGGCGCTGGCTGTTCCGGTGATGCTCCTGGCCGTGCCGGCTCACGCTGCGGCGGACGAGGAGTACGAACCGATCGATTCGTCGATGTGTGGCGATTGTCATGAGGCCAGTGAACACGGTTCTTCCTTTGACGACGATCTGAGCCACTCGGTACATGATGGTATGGAATGCCTGGACTGTCACCAATACCAGGATACGATCCCTCATAAGGAACTCGATGAGCCCTTCTACGTCGGTTGTGAGGGGTGCCGGACCTGTCACGAAGATGCTTCGGACCAGTACCAGGCCCACGGCCGGGCGGCGATCGGCACCTGTGAGGACATACCGCATTGCTCGGACTGCCACGGTTCCCATGACATCCTGCCGTCGTCGGCCGCCCGCTCACGGGTCCACCCGACCAACTTGCGTGAGACCTGCGGAACGTGCCACGAGAATCTGGACATCACGACCAAGTACGAGACGCTCTACAACCATCCGGTGGCGATGTACGAAGCAAGCGTTCACGGCAAGATTGCCACTGGTGGCGCCTACGCTGCGGCCGACTGTGTCGATTGCCACGGTGTTGCCGGCTCTGCCCACAAGATCTTGGCGCCCAACTATCCGGAGAGCGCGATCTCTCACCAGAATATCCCTGAGACCTGCGGCCAGTGCCACAAGGCGATCACGCAGGATTACTGGGATGGGATCCACGGCAAGTTGGTCAAGAGTGGTAACACCCGATCACCGGTCTGCACCGACTGCCACGGCGAGCACGGCATTCTCTCCACTGCTGATCCCAACTCGCCGGTGTCCAAGGCCGAGGTCGCCCAGCAAACCTGCGCCCGCTGCCACAACGCGATGGTCCTCAACGAGAGATACGGCATGGAGGGCGCCCGAGAGGCATACTTCATCGACACCTACCACGGCCTGAAATCCAGCGAGGGCGATTCCAGTGTTGCGAACTGCGCATCATGCCATGGCGCCCATCGCATCCTGCCCAGTTCGGATCCTCTGTCTTCCGTCAATACCGCTAATTTGAAGCAGACCTGCGGTGAGTGCCACCCCAAGATCACCGACACGATTGCCCAGAGCCCGATCCACGGTGTTGGTGATCTTCAAAAGCGCGCCCCGATCGCCGAGTGGGTGCAAAAGCTTTACATCCTGTTGATCATCGTCGTCATCGGCGGCATGTTCCTCCACAACGCCCTGGACTACCTCAACCGGGTTCGCGCGATGCTGGCACGAAGGCCACGGGTGCGCCGCATGCGCATGGACGAGGTTTGGCAGCACACGATTCTGATGGTCAGCTTCATTGTCCTGGTGGTGTCCGGGTTCTCTCTGACTTACAACCAGAGCTTCATGGCCAAGTTCTTCTTCGGATGGGAGGGCGGCTTTTCCATGCGAGGCACGATCCACCGCACCGCCGCGGTCATCATGACGATCGGTTCCTTCTGGCATCTCTTCTACTGTTTCACTGCGCGGGGCAAGAAGTTCGTCAAGGATATGTTGCCGACATGGAATGACCTCCATTTCTTCATCAACAAGATGTTGAATTTCATCGGCAAGGGTGATTCCAGAGGTTGCACACAGCGATTCAACTATGTGGAGAAGGCCGAGTACTGGGCCTTGATTTGGGGCACGATCGTCATGGCCGCCACAGGGCTTCTCCTGTGGTTCAAGAATTTCTTCAGTGCTTTCTTCGGTCTTGAGGTCTTCGACGTCGCAGTGGTTGTTCACTTCTGGGAAGCCTGGCTGGCCAGCCTGGCGATCCTGATCTGGCACATGTACGGCGTGATGTTCAACCCCGAGGTCTATCCGATGAACCCGGCGTGGATCAACGGCACGATGTCGGAAGAGTTGTACAAACACGAGCACCCTGGCCATCTCGAAGAGGCCCGTGCGGAGACCGACGAACTGATCAAGGAACATCTGTCCAAGGTCCGAAGGGACCTGGGCGACGATGATGATCCATCGAAACCGATTGCGT
>JAUWTC010000056.1 GCA_030609785.1 Holophagae bacterium | reverse complement strand
TGTCCACTTCTAATCGAGTCGAGTCATAGGTAACGGTTCGTACTCTTCGCGCCCCTTGCGGTTCAAT
Organism: Holophagae bacterium; assembly: GCA_030609785.1. Classification (GTDB taxonomy): domain Bacteria; phylum Acidobacteriota; class Thermoanaerobaculia; order Thermoanaerobaculales; family Sulfomarinibacteraceae; genus DAOWGJ01. The sequence goes on along the minus strand of JAUWTC010000056.1, from coordinate 9,457 downwards.
TGTGCCGTTGAACTAACCTGCACCCTCCCGTGCTGGACAACCTCCGTCTCACCCAGCGTTCTTGCGTCCCAGCCTTCTCGCTTTCTTGCTTCCCAGCCTCCTCCCCCTTGACATCGGTTCATTGTCATATTAGAATCTGCTTGAATGGTTATAGAGAAAGACCATTCACCTCGTCCCAAAAAGGAGACATCATGTCCGTTATTGAAATTACCCAAGAGAATTTTTCCGAAACCATCGACAACAACGACATCGTTCTGATTGATTTCTGGGCGCCATGGTGCGGCCCCTGCCAGACCTTCAAGCCGATCTTCCACGCCGCTGCCGAGAAGCACCCCGAGGCGGTCTTCGCCAGTTGCAATACCGAAGAGCAGCAAGAAATGGCGGCGATGTTCGCAATTCGATCGATCCCGACCATCATGGTCTTCCGGGAAAAGGTCGGCGTTTTCGGACAGCCCGGCATGCTGCCCGCCGAGGCGCTGGAAGACATCCTCGGCCAGGTCAAGGGCCTTGACATGGAAGAGGTCCACGCTCAGGTCGCACAGCAAAAGGCCAAGGAAACCGAGGCCTGATTTTCAACCGTTTCCTGACACCCCTTCCCCGGGCACCGCCCGGGGATTTTAATGACTCCACAATTCTCGAGTCCAACGACTCTAGAAAAGGAAACTCAATTCATTTTTCCTGCCATCTCGAGCCAGATCTTGGTATGATCAGAGGCTATGACGCGTTCGGATCCGGCGTTCAAAGCCGGCGGTTCAAGTTCCGCGCTGCTCCGATGGAAACGCGGTGACATCCTCGGTCGATTGGATCGAGTGAGTGCGGAGAGAGCCTTTCGTCTGTACCAGGAACATTCGACCGAGAGGATCGTCTGGTCCGGTGAGGGCGTCGAAGGCGCCTTCGCCCGGTCTACGATCACCGTTCATATTCCCGAGCCCAAAAAGGCCCAGCGGTTGGAGGCCGTCTGCTCCGCTTGCGGAGCTGTCGAACCGCCGTGCTTCCACGCGATGGCTGTCCTCCTCCGTTGGCTGGATGTCCGGGCCACCCTGGTTCGGCTGGGACCGGGATCGGCCTGGAGGGCACACTCCAGACATCCGTTTATTGCCCCCGCGCGTTCGGCTGAGGACAGGGTCGACCTCAGTCATTTGACCGGTCCAGACCTCAGGTCGGCGCTCGAACTCCAGCTCTCTCTTCAGAAAACCGGGACGGCCAGCGTTCGCCTCTCGGGTCAAGAAGTCCACATACGGATCACACTCCCGTCCGGCGAACATCGCATCGTCGTTTTCAGTGCGACCGTACTTCCCAGCGCCCTTCCGGTTCTCAGAGCCATGGGCCGCATGGTCCTGGAGGGCGAACTCGAGCAGCTGGAGCTTTCGGAGGTTCGGCTCCACCCCGTGCTGGCAGCCGCCTGGACCGAAGACGGCATCCGCCTGGAACCCGGCTACCGTTTGGGCAACCGGTCGGTGCTCGCGGCGACCGAACTGGAAGGACGAATCCACGGACGTTGGGCCCGGGTCGGGCGACATTTGTGCCGAGTTCTGGACCCGCCGACTCCCCTGGTCCCCTTCCACCGTAAGGGTGGACAACTCCTGTCCGGGCGGGAAGCCCTGAGATTCTTGAGTCTCGACCACCCACAGCTGAGGCAGCACGATTGGTACCTTCCGAGGGGGGCGTTGGCCCAATTTCGGCAGCCGGTCGTCCCGCGGCCGGTATCCCTGGTTGTCGCCCGAAATCGGGGAGGAACGATCCTGCTCCGGCCGTCATTCACTGCCGAAGGACACACACTGGACTGGGTCTCTGCTCTGGACCTTCGAAAGACCGGATTCGCCCGCATCGAGGGACGATTGGTTCACGCCCCCGATCTGTCGATATTCGAACAGGCCGGATTCAAAATCCCGCGGCGTGGTCTTGAGGCGGGTCTTCAAGGCGATCGGTTGGCCTTCATCCGCCTGGTAGCCGAGAACGACATCGCCGTCGAGTCGGAGGAAATCGACTTGACGAGCCTGGCGGCCCTCCTCCGCGGCGCCGATGCCGCCGATCCCGGGCCTCCCCCTGGTCTGAAATCCACACTGAGACCCTACCAACGCGATGGCGTGAGGTGGTTATCACAGCGCCATCTGGCCGGCGTCGGCGCGTTACTGGCAGACGACATGGGGCTCGGGAAGACCCACCAGGTAATGGGCCTCCTCTGCCATCTCCGAGAAGCACGTCCGGACGCGACGGTTCTCGTCGTCTGTCCTCGAGGTGTCCTCGAACACTGGTGCAATCTGCTGACAACATTCGCTCCCGGACTCGGCCTACACGTTTTCCACGGCACCGACCGTCAACTTCCGGTCACCTCCTCGGACAATCCAATCATCTTGACCACCTACGACATCCTTGTCCGCTCGTCCGCTGAGTTGATTCCCCATCATTGGGACATCGCCATCTTCGACGAGGCCCAGAGGATTAAGAACCCCAGGACCAAGGCGGCTCGTTCGTCGAGAAAACTTCAAGCCCATTTCAAAGTCGCCCTCTCTGGAACACCGCTTGAGAACCGTTTGCTCGAGTTGTGGTCGGTAGTCGAGTTGGTGCTGCCCGGCTACCTCGGTTCGGAGCGGGAATTCAAGGAGACGTATCGGCATCCCTCACAGCCACAACTGGCTTTGCTCCGGCGAAGGCTCGGCGTCCTCACCCTTCGTAGACTCAAGGAACAGGTCTTGTCTGACCTCCCGGAAAAAGTCGAAGACCTCCGGTACTGCAATCTAACCCCTCACCAGAAACAGGTCTATTCTAAGATCCACGCCACGGCGATTTCCGACCTCGCAGAGATCCTCCACGACACCGACCAGGACATTCCCTTTATCCACATCTTTGCGTTGATGACCCGATTGAAGCAGGTCTGCGACCACTCCACCCTGGGAAGCGATACACCGAGTCTCGAAAAGGGCTCTTCCGCCAAGCTCGAGATCTTTGACGAAATCCTCGATGAAGCTCTGGACAGCGGACAGCAGATCGTCGTCTTTTCCCAATACGTCAAGATGCTGGAACTCCTATCGGGTCACCTCAAGAGCCAGGATGTAGGCCACCTGAAGTTGACAGGAGCAACCCGGGATCGAGGCCGGGTCATCAGGCGTTTCAATTCCGGTCAGCACGAGCGGGTCTTGCTGGCAAGCCTGCTCGCAGGCGGGGTCGGCATCGACCTGACCGGCGCTTCAGTCGTCATCCACTACGACCGCTGGTGGAACCCCGCCAAGGAGAATCAAGCAACCGACAGAGTCCATCGGATGGGCCAGAAACGTTTCGTGCAGGTTTTCAAGTTGATCACCCGTGACACCATCGAGGAACGGATCGACAATCTCATTCGCCGAAAGATAGCCCTCTTCGAGGAGGTGGTGGCGCCAACCGAAAACATCATTCGCGGCATCGACAGGAGGGAATTGGTTCAACTTTTGGACCTCGGTCAGAGGAAACCCTAAGTTTGGGTTAAACTCAATCAATGGCAACGCCCGATTACCTGATCTGCCTGGAGTGCGAGACTCCCACCTACGTTTTTGAGTGGAAAGACGGCAAGACTACCGAGGCATTCTGCCAAACCTGCGGAAACGAAGATGTCGCCTCCTTTGCCACCGAGGAAGAGTACGAAGCTCTCGCCAGCGACGATCGCTATTCGGGGCACCGTTGAATTCATGACCGTATTCCCGGGTTTCGTTATAATACCGATGTCGTCATGAAACTGCTGGCACGTTTCAACTCGAGCTTGACCTATCCCATCGCCGCCACACTGGTGCTGGTCACCGCTGTTCCGATGGCCTTGGTCGGGTTTGACCTGGCCCGTTACAACCGGGAGGTATTGACGACCAAGGAACGGAAGACGTTGACCCGTCAAGCGGTCAGTCTGGCCAACGAGGCGACGATGTACCTCGCAGCCAACAAGAGTCGTCTGGACGGGATCGCCAGAACACTCAAGGTGATCCCAGTCGCCGAAGCCGAGGTCCAGGCTGAATTGCTCAGCGAAACCGCAGCTGATTCCCAGAGGGCCTTTCTCTACTTGCAAATCGCCGACATCAAGGGTGATGGTGCGTTCGTTCGGGATCCTGAATTGAGTGACGATGCGGCCTCGCTGCTGTCGAACACCCTTGGCGAAGCACACCGCAATGCTCTCGACGGGAAGGCGACGACAACCCTGCGAACCGACCTTCCTCGAAACTACGGGTCAGTCTCCATCATTGGCACCCCGATAAAAAACCTCGAGGGTGACATTTGGGGCAGCCTGACCGCCGTCTTGAACCTGGGACCGATCGAGAATCGTCTACGAGAAAGCGCCTCCGGCGGACAGTACTTGGTCCTCTTTGATCAGGATCTTCAAATTATTGCCAGCTCGGATCAGAGTCTCAGGGGCAAGGTGATCGCCCTGTCGCCACTGGTTTCCGATTTTCGTCGCTCCCCCGTCAGGCTGACTCGGATTTACAAGGACTCCGAGGGAAAGGACTCCCTGGTCGGTTCTGTGGCGCCTATCAGCTTCAATACCTGGGGTATTCTGGTCGAACGATCCAGCACCGACGCCTTCCGGCCTGTTCGAATCATGGTGATTCGCACCGTCGTCGTAACCGCCATCGCGGGCCTCGTTGCCTTAGGGCTTGGTTTCTTGCTTGCGCGCCGCCTGATTGGGCCGATTCAGAGGCTGGATCGGGTCTCGTCCGAAATCGCCGAGGGCAACCTGACGGTCAGAGCACCGGTTACCGGCTCGGCTGAACTGGCGCACCTGGCCGGCAATTTCAACCACATGGCCGGAAACATCGAGGCGCTGGTTCGTAGGCTTCGGCAAGCCCTCAGGCAAAACCAGGAACTCTTCCTTGAGACCATCAGGACCCTGGCCGCAGCGATCGACGCCAAGGACCCCTACACCCGAGGCCATTCCGAGCGGGTCAGCTCCTATTCGATGGCGATAGCCCGCCACCTGGGCCTCGGACCGGACGAAGTATTCCGCGTCCGAATCGCAGCAATTCTTCATGACGTCGGAAAGTTGGGCATCCGTGAGGGCATACTGAATAAGCCCGGAGGGCTGACCGAGGAAGAATTCACCATCATGAAACAGCATCCAGAAATTGGATCTCAGATCATGGCACCAATCAGAGCCCTGAAAGATATCCTCCCGGGCATTCGAAATCACCACGAGACCTGGGACGGCCGAGGCTATCCGGACGGACTTGCCGGCGACGAGATTCCGTTGGTCGCCAGGATCATCGGGGCTGCCGACACCTTCGATGCGATGACCACAACGCGGCCCTACCAGAAGGCCTCCACACTTGACTTTGTCCTCGGGAAAATACGCGCAATGTCGGGAAACCGCTTTGCGCCGCCCGTTGTCAATGCCCTGCTGGCAGCCGTCGAGGCCGGAGACATTACGCCACCGGATGCAGAACACGGAGGCCCGGCTCCACAACAGGAGGCATCATGAGATCCTTGACTCAAGCCTGCGGGCTCACCCTCGTCCTTGCATTGACCCTTGGAGGCTGCGCGAGTTCGGGGCCGAAGGACCCAAAACTCGATGAGGCCGAAAACCCGCTGTACTCTCTCACATTGATGAGGCAAGGATCCCTGATGCTTCAACAGGGACGCTTCGAAGCGGCACTGGACAAGTTCGAGAAGGCTGAACGGGTCGCTCCCGGCAACGCCACAACCCTGAATATGATCGGCCTGTGCCATATGCGCTTGGCGAACTTCGATCAGGCGCTCTTGTCCTTTGACAAGGCCCTGGCTCTGATACCCGCCTTCACGGACGCAAGAAACAACCGTGGCGCCACCTATTTGGCAATGGGTCAGTACCGGATGGCGGAGGTCGATTTCACTGAGGTCCTTTCCGATGCAACCTATCCTCACCGCTTCAACGTTTTTTACAACTTGGGCATGACCTATCTGCAACGGGGGCTGCCCTCGGCAGCCAAAGAGAATTTTCGAAAGGCGCTCGACCCCAACCAACCTGTTTTCGAGGCCTACCTGCGGCTTGGAGAGATCGAACAGGAGGAAGGCTCCCCCGAAGCTGCCGTCATTCTGCTTGAGGAAGCGACGATCAAGTTTCCCAACAGAATTGAAGCACCTCTGGCGCTTGGAAGGCTGCTGACCTACCTTGACAGAAAGAGCGAGGCGGAGCCATACCTCCGAGAAGTGATTGCCGATGAACCCGGTTCAGAATGGGCGAACGAGGCTCGTAGACTGCTCGGTGAGAACTGATGCCATTCAACTATATGTTGACCAACCTTTTGGTGGACGTGCCGGAAGCCGTCGGCGCGATCTTTCTCGATTACGAGGGAGAGGCGGTTGACTGGGTCACCAGGCATAACGACCCCTTCGATCTCAAGGTTGAGGGCGCTTATCACTCGATCTTCGTTCGTCGATTGGCGGCCATTTCAGCAGACAATGACTCCGGAGGATTGCAGCATTACGTCATCAAGGGTGACGCCTTGACGGCGTTGACGCACACACTGCCGGACGGCTATTATCTGGTTCTGGTTCTTGACCGACCCGGCCATCTCGGGAAGGCCATTTTTCACCTTGAGCACGCGGCCGGAATTTTGACCCGAGAACTGGCCTGAATCACCGGCCCAAGGGCTGACGACCAGCGCGGCCCGTTGTGAAGTCCATGCTGCACAATGAGAGCGGGGGCGATTGCGGGCCAATTCTATTTTCGGAGACTGAACATGGCGGGGTCCTTCGTAAAAAAACTCAAACGCGGTCTCTTGATGACCCACACCGAATTCATCGACAAGGTCGGCGAGAGCTTCCGCAGAACCGGCCCAGTGGAGCCGACTCACCTCGACCGGCTGGAAGAAGCGCTGATCGCCGCCGACGCTGGAGTCGAACTTTCGATCCGTCTGGCGGACCAGCTGAGGGAAGAGGTACGCAAAGGGCGCTTGACGACCGCGGACGAGCTTCGGCCCGCGATTCGGGAACGGCTGCTCGGCCTCCTCAATGCAACCCTTTCGGCCAACCCTGTCGCCGGGATCACAACCGGACCCAGGGTGACATTGTTGGTCGGGGTCAACGGCACGGGTAAGACAACCACCGTCGCCAAAATTGCCAAACGTCGAACCGAAAGCGGAGCTACCGTCATTTTGGCCGCCGCCGACACCTTCAGGGCAGCGGCCGTCGAACAGCTTCAGATCTGGGCCGACCGAGTCGGGGTCCCGGTAGTCTCGCAACATGAAGGCGCCGATCCCGCGGCAGTGGTCTTCGACGCCATCGCATCGGCAAAAGCACGGCCTGCCGACGAGGTGATAATCGACACGGCCGGCCGACTCCACACCCATGCCAACTTGATGAAGGAACTGGAAAAAGTCAAAAAGGTTGCCGCGCGGGAAGTCGAGGGCGCACCCCACGAGGTCCTGCTGGTTCTGGACGCTACCACCGGATCAAACGGGATCGAACAAGCACTGAGATTCGGAGCGACGGCGGGCGTCAACGGCGTTGTTCTGACCAAACTCGACGGAACTGCCAAGGGTGGAGTGATTCTCGCGATCGCCGACACGCTTGGGCTCCCGGTTCGATGGGTCGGGGTCGGGGAAGGGGCTGACGATCTCCTGCCTTTTGACCCGGAGGACTTCGTCGACGCATTGCTCGAATCATGATCCTGGACCGTCAAAGCCAAGCTCTCAAAAACACCCCACGATCCCGACGATTTCTGTTAAGGTAGGTCGTTGGTACCCCATGCGGAGGATCGAACCCGCTTATCCTGATCTGCTGCCGGTCACTCACGTCGTCCGACCGGGATACCTGCACAGTGACCTTGTGGAATTGGACCCAATCAGGATGGGCATCGTCTGGAACGATGCACCCCGTCGAATACTCCCAAAGAATGGGTCTGTCCCCCGGGACCCTGTTCGGGCGATCGTCTTCGCTCGCGTCGCTCTCAAGAGGCTGGACATTCTCGAAAAGCTCCTCGAACGGGGTTCCTCAGTGCTGCTGGTATTGGATGAAGCGACGGCCACGCCGGCTGACCTCGGCTTGGGCCAACGGCAGGACGACCTTCGACTGACTCCCCTCCTGCCCGTTCTCCCAAAATATCTCGGTAATGGCGTCGGTTCCATGAAGGCCTGGAAGGGCTACGCCTGGGGTGCAATGCTCGGGCTGTTCCCCCTCCCGAACGCCGGGGACGCTATCGAGCGCAGAGTCAAGAAACTCGGCCGAGCCGGGGCTTCCTTTGTTGCCGCTGCTCCTCTGCTGCTGACTCCCAAAGACAGGCACCGTATTCTCGATACGTTTCAAGACAGCAAGAATGAAGACCGCATGGAAAACGCCCTATTCCATGCGGACGTCTCCAGAGGTCTCCACGCTCTCGAACGGAGGGCGGGCATCGCCATTCGCGAGGCCGGCATGAAAGCATGGGTCGACGGTCCTTCCCTCGACGGGCGAAATGCCTCGGCGTTGACTACGGCCGCCAGACTCCGGCTCTGGGCCCGCCGCCTCGACCAAAGCCATGAGGAGAGTTCGTGGGGATGGCGCCTCCGAAGGGCGGCGAGCGCCCTCGAACACCTCCAGAACGACCCGAAAGTCTTGTCCTCGGAGAATAACCTCCGCGTCATTCCCGGATTCGATCCCTGGGTTGTGGAGTTCACCGAATCTCTGTGGACCGGGGGAGAACCCTTGAAAACAGCCTGGGCGAATTGGGCAGGGGTTGATACGAGTCCCTGTACAGGACGAGGAGCTACCGATTGAGGGGTTTGGGGTGGGGGTTAGGGTCGAAACCGGAAATTCGGAGTGAAGTTTCCAGCTTCCGGTTTCTAATCCCCAGGTGCGGGCGTTCGCCTCCGGGAATCAACTGAGGGTCTCTTGGTGTTGTGTATTCAAATGGAGGCAAATATGGCAGACAAGGTTTTCAAGAAGATCACGGTCGTCGGATGCTCCTCGGAGTCCTACGAGAAGGCCATTGAGTTTGGACTGAGCAAAGCCGGCGAGAGTCTTCGTGGGCTTGCCTGGTTTGAGGTCAAGGAACTTCGCGGCGGGCTTGGGTCGGACGGCAAGATCGAGTGGCAGGCCAGTCTCGAAGTCGCGTTCAAGCTGGACTAGCCTTTCCCCATAGAGCTGGCAAGAGCCATCAGGCTGGTTCGAAACCAATTTGAACCGCCAAGACGCAAAGAACAGGTTAAACCACGAAGACACGAAGGGCACAAAGAGGAAAATAGGAAAACCGGGGCTCGCGCATGGAGCGGAATCGTCAGGTTCCGCATCCGAAAGGATGCAGTGCGGGTACTGCCCCACATCGTGCCGCAACGAATTTTGCAAGCAGCTCTTAAAATATTTTCTTTGTGCGCTTCGTGTCTTCGTGGTTCATTTTCTTCTCTCTTTGTGCTCTTTGCGCCTTGGCGGTTCATTATTCTTCCCGGAGGGCTTCGATCGGATCCAGTCGTGCCGCACGCCGGGCCGGCAACCACCCGGATGCAATTCCGACCACCAGGCTCATCACCATGGCGGCCGCGACCGCAGT
>JAUWTC010000324.1 GCA_030609785.1 Holophagae bacterium | reverse complement strand
TCCGCCAGGGGGCGATCAGCCGAAACGGTGAGGGCGAAACCGTCGCCGGCATCGTATTGATGCTGCGTGGCGGGTCGGGCCGTGATGTCGTTCGGGGTGTCAAGGAAAAGCTGGAGTTGGCGCGACGTTCCTTGCCTCCCGACGTCGAGATCGTGCCCTTTTACGACCGGGACGACTTGGTGCAGACGGCTCTCGGCACGGTCAAGTCGGCCCTTTTCCAGGGTGCGGTTCTGGTTGTGCTGGTCCTGCTTTTCTTCATGGGCCATTTGCGGTCGGCCTTTTTGGTGGCCGTTCAGCTGCCGATGGCAGCACTGGCGACCTTTTTGGTCATGGGCCAGGTCGGCCTTTCGGCTAATTTAATGACGCTGTCCGGTCTGGCCATCGCCATCGGGATGCTGGGTGATGGCGCTATTGTCCTGGTCGAAAACGCGGTGCGGCTGCTGGGCGCGGGGGACGAGATGCCGGAAGACCGGTGCAAACTGATCCGGCAGGCGGCTGTCGAGGTTGCGCGACCGATTGTGTTTGGCGTCTTGGTCATTATCGTCGTTTTCATTCCCATCGCATCCCTGCAGGGGATGGAAGGCAAGATGTTTGCGCCCCTGGCCTACACGATCTCGATCGCCATGGGGTGTGCCCTGATTCTGACCCTGACCCTGATTCCTGCGCTGGCCTCTCTGATTCTCAAGCCGGTGCCGATCTTCGGAGGAGGGCGGATTCCCCACCCCGCTGACCTGGTGCGTCGGATCTACCGCCCACAGCTGAATTGGGCCCTGGATCATTTTTGGATCGTCGTCGGAGTTGCGCTGGCCCTGCTGATTGTTGCTGCGGTGCTGGTTCCGACATTGGGAACCGAGTTCCTGCCGACGATGGACGAAGGCTCGATCGTCGTTCAGCCGTTTCAGATCCCGTCGGTGTCTCTGACGCAGTCCCTCAAAGGCGTCCAGAAAATTGAGGCGGCGATCATGGAGTTGCCGGAGGTCGTCCGGGTCGTCAGCCGTACGGGGCGTTCAGACATTTCGACGGATCCCATGGGTGTCGGAGAAAGCGACATCTACGTATTGCTGAGGCCCCGGTCCGAATGGGTGACCGCGGACACCAAGGCGGGTTTGGTCAATGCCATAAGAAAAAAGATGACGGAGATCCCGGGGATCGATTTTGGCTATACGCAGCCGATTCAGATGAGAGTTGACGAGTTGCTGTCGGGCGTCAAATCCCAGATCGCGGTCAAGATCTTCGGGGATGACCTGTCGCGCCTGGCACAGCTTGGCGATCAGGTGGCTTCGGTGTTGCGGTCGGTCGACGGCGCCGTCGACGTCAAGGCCGAGGCCGTTGAAGGCCTCGGATACCTTCAGATAACGATGCATCGCAGGCGCATGGCTCGCATGGGAGTTTCGGTCGCACAGGTCAGGGAGTTGATTGAGACTGCGATCGGTGGAGAGGTTGTGACCACGGTTCCCGAGGGTGACCGCCGTACCGACGTCGTCGTGCGTTTGCCGAAGGCATTCACCGCCAAGGTGGAGAATCTCAAGAATCTCCCGCTGGCGACTCCGACGGGGGAGCAGGTCCTGCTGGGCGAGGTGACTGACATCGATCTGGTCGAGGGGCCTGCCCAGATTTCCCGAGAGGAGGGCAGCCGGAGGGTGGTCGTCGAACTCAACGTCGTCGGACGGGATATCGGTGGTTTGGTAAGTGAAGCCCGCAAACTGATCGACCGCGAGGTTGAGCTGCCGACCGGCTATTTCATTACTTGGGGAGGCCAATTCGAGCAACAGCAACGTGCGATGGCCCGATTGCGGACCATGGTGCCCCTGGCGTTGGTGCTGATCTTCATTCTGCTGTACCTCAACTTCCGCGCAACACGGCCGGTCTTCCTGATTCTTGCCAATATTCCGTTGGCCCTGGTTGGTGGAGTCCTGGGACTCAAGGCATTCGGGATGTACCTGTCCGTGTCTGCATCAGTCGGGTTCATCGCTCTTTTCGGTATTGCCATCCTCAATGGGCTGGTTATGGTCGAGTTCTTCCGCAACCTCGAAGATGAGGGCGTCGACCGGAGACAGGCGGTGCTTCAAGGGGCGGAAATCCGCCTGCGCCCCGTGTTGATGACGGCCGCGACAACGGCGCTTGGGCTGCTGCCTATGGTTTGGGCCAGCGGGGTCGGGTCGGAAGTCCAGCGGCCGCTAGCCGTCGTTGTCGTCGCCGGAGTTGTCACCTCGACTCTGCTGACCTTGATGGTGTTGCCAGTGCTCTACCTGCGCTTCGGCGGTGGTGCCCCCGGAGGCGAGACAGTCTGCGAATAGAATCTGATCGCTCCAAAATGAACCAAGATCAGGTATTGGCGTGCGGTTCAGGGACCTTGATATTTTCTACTATTGCAATAGAATCTCAATCTGAAATCATGAGTAGAGTGGTTCGGAGGGATTGACCTGCCCTGTGAAGCTCACCGTAAATGGACTGACTGGGTTTGGAGGATGTGATGCGCCGTCTTTTTGTTGTTTCTTTGATCGCCGTGCTGATGGGGGCGGCTGGAGTTTTTGCCGCTCAGCCGTCGGAAGATCGGGCCCCCACCTTTCTGACGGGACCGAACGACGGATATCCACTGGACATCGTGCTGGCCTATGTCGAAGCCAACAGGGCGGCCCTGGATCTGAGGCCCGAGGATCTGGTGGGTCTGAGGATTGAGCAGCACCGATCCGAGGGAACCGGAATCACCCATATTCGCCTGATCCAAAGGCATGGTGAAATCGACGTGCACCAGGGCGACATTCTGGCCAATGTGGCGGCCGACGGCAGCATCATCAATCTGCACAACCGCTTTGTGGCCGACCTGGCCGATCGACTGGCAAGCGATCTCCCGGAGATTTCCTCGATCGAGGCGGTGGAGGGAGCAGCCGAACATCTGGGACTAACGATCAGCGAAACCTTGGTCGTTGAGGACCAGAGCCGGGACGCAGAGATGGCGACGATTCTGAGCGAGGGCGGTATCTCACGCCGGAAGATTCCCGCCCATCTGGTGTGGTCGGCCGACAAGAGTGTTCGCATCGCGTGGGACCTCTCGATCTATGAAATCGATCAGGATCATTGGTGGAGTCTTCGCGTAGATGCAGTGACCGGCGAGGTGATCGAAAAGAACGACTGGGTCGTGCAGGAGAGCTTCGAACAGGCCCGGCCCGCTGGAGGAATCGAACTGGTACCGGTTGCCGGTCCGGCCAAGAACACGGGTGTCCCGGACCCTGCAAGTTATCAGGTGTACGAATGGCCGGTCGAAAGTCCGAATCACGCCAGTCCCCTTCCACCGGCTGATGCAAGGACTCTCGCGGTGGATCCGCAAAATTCCTCTTCCCCTTACGGTTGGCACGACATCGACGGAGCGACCGGCCCTGAGTACACCAAAACCCAGGGCAACAATGTCGATGCTCAAAAATCGGGTACCGAAGCCGAATGCGGCGCGACCCTGGAATGCATTTTTGCGCTCGACCTGACCGTTGACCCGACAGTGGGATCCAACGTCGATGCGGCTATCGCCAATCTCTTCTACTGGAACAATGTGGTCCACGACGTCTGGCACAGCTACGGCTTCGACGAGGCCTCGGGCAACTTCCAGGTGAACAACTACGGCAATGGGGGTCTCGGGAATGACGCGGTGATCGCCAACGCCCAGGCGCCGGGGAATTGCAACGCCAACTTCGGGACACCGACGGACGGCGGGGCGCCGACGATGAACATGTTTACCTGTGACATCGCGACGCCTTCGAGGGACGGCGACCTGGACAACGGTGTCATCGCTCACGAGTACGGGCACGGAATCTCGAATCGCCTGACAGGTGGACCTTCGAATACCAGTTGCCTCTACAACAGCGAACAGATGGGTGAGGGATGGAGTGACTGGATCGGGTTGGTGATGACGATCGAACCCGGTGATCTGGGGACCGACCCCCGTGGGATCGGGACCTGGCTGCTGGGCCAAACGGCCAGCGGGGTCGGTGTTCGCACCCAACGCTACAGCACCGACATGGCCGTCTACACGCGTACCTACAGCGATATCGGCGGGATGGCCATTCCTCACGGTGTCGGCGAGGTCTGGGCGGCGATGATCTGGGAGATGACGTGGGCCTTGATTGATGAGTACGGGTTCAATCCCAACATCGATGATGTCTGGACCTCGGGCGGCAACAATTTGGCGATGCAG